>NZ_BAAAUT010000012.1:120382-147527 GCF_039534085.1 Planomonospora alba | reverse complement strand
GGGCCGCCGGGCCCGCCGTGCCGCCCCGCGCCGGGGCCGGGCGGACCGGGCCCGCCGCTCGGCGCGGACGCGGCCCCCGGCCCGGCCTCCACCTCCCGGACGGCCCCCGCCAGGTCGCGCCCGGCCGCGGCCGGGCGCCCCTCCGTGAGGAGGACGCCTCCGCCACCGGGCCCGGGTGCGACCGCCACGTTCACCCCACCAGCCTGCCACGCCCGGCCGACACTTTCGATCAGGTGAGCGGGATGACGACCTCGTCTTCGAGCGGGGGTTCGATCTCCTGGGGCAGGCAGCCGGTGGCGGCGAAGCAGCGGATCCGCAGGGCCTGCGGCGTCACCGAGACGTGCAGGAAGCTCTTGAAGAACGGCGGGGTGTCCCAGTCGGACAGCTCCGACAGGTAGCGGTGGAAGACCTTGCCCACCGGCAGCCGGAGCGGCAGCGGCCAGGCGCCGAGCAGCCGCGCCGCCCACCGCATCCGCCGGGTGATCCGCACGCCGCCGGACGGCGGCCGCGGCGGGGTGTTGCCGACCCGCTCGGACATCAGGCACACGGCCTCGTCCGGCGTGAGGTAGAGCCAGCGCATGCGCAGCCGCTCGCTGTAGAGCTTGCTGTAGAACGACAGCGAGTCGCCGCGCAGCGGGTAGCACCGGTAGTCGTCCTCGTGCACGCCGCCGACCGTGATCCGGGGGATGGTGTGGGTGGCGTGCGTGAACGCCCCGGAGCCGCCCGCCACGATGTACTGGATGGTCCGCTCGCCCACCCGCACCGGGAACCGCTGGTAGTTGTGCACGTCCCCGCCGATGGCGGCCACGTAGTTGTGCCGGGGGTCGGTCACGATGTCGTCGACCGTGCCGCCGCCCTCCAGCCCCGACGGCTTGTACTCGTTGCGGACGTAGATCGGCTTGCCGGTGACCAGCACCTTGGGACGGGGGTCGAGCGAGACCTTCCGGAGCCAGTCCGCCTGCTCGCGGTCGATCGTGCCGGTGATGCCGGTGTCCACACCCACGATGAGCAGGCCCGGGGCCTCCATCACCCAGTACGGTCCCGGCTGGAGTGCCTGCTGCTCCGGCAGCGCCCGGCGCTCGCGGGCCCTGGCCAGCCGGGCCTCGTCGATCTTCTCCGGCCTGCGCCAGAGCAGCCCGCGCAGCCCGGCCGGGGAGAGCCGGAAGCCCTCGGCGCGGCCGTTCAGCGCGGGGGCGTCGCAGAAGACCCGCATGAAGCCGCCGAGCCCGTCGTACCAGTCGTGGTTGCCGGGGATCGCGTAGATGGGCGCCCGGTAGTCCTGGTAGGGGCGGAAGAACTTGTCCTCGTACTCGTTGCCGGATCCGGTGGGGTAGACCACGTCGCTGGCGATGATCGCGAAGTCCGTGTCCTCGCCGATCCTGAGCATGCCGGGCACCACGGCGTACTGCGAGGCGTCGCCCTCCCCGCTGTCGCCGAGCAGCAGGAAGGAGAACTCCTCCCCCACCCGCAGCGGGATCCGGAAGTCCGGGTCGGCGCCCCGCTCCCGCTGCGCCGCCGTCCAGCGCGCCCGCACCTGCCCCGACGGGTCGCCGAAGAGCGCGGCGAGGACCTCGTTGCGCGACCTCCAGAGCGTCCGCGGGTCCAGCCAGGAGAACGAGCGCGCATGCGGCGGTCTCAGCCGGTCGAAGGCGCCGATCTCGACGCAGTCCCAGCCCGCGCCCTCCTCCGACACCCGCGAGGAGACCTCGCGTCCGCGCTCCGCCGCCTGCTTCACGTCGACCATGGTCATATTCTGGCCGTGATCATGGGCGCGTGCGCCCGTTCGGGGAAGGCCGCCGCTCAGGGCAGGCGGCCGATCCGGAAGCCGCCGAAGTAGGCGCGGGTGTCCGCGTCGTCCCGGCGCTGCTCGCTGACGGCGGTGCCGGACCCGGGCTTCCTCCAGGCCGCGCAGGCCCTCGTCGAGGGCGCTCAGGTCCGGGGTGCCGTGGACCACCCGGTAGAGCGCCTCGAGAACGGTCCGGGAGGCGAACGGCGAGGCGCCGGTCGCGGCGGCCCCTCGGCGAGGTAGACCGCGCCCATGCCGCCGCGGCCGAGCCGGCCGGCGATGCGGTGGGGGCCGAGCTCGGCCGGATCGGAGGGCTCCAGCATGAGCACGGGGGGAAGTCCGTATGCCGTCACAGCGGACGATCTCAGATTGAACGGGTCGTCCGGCCACGAAGAGCCCGGCACGACGTGACCGATTCGGTACCGCGGCCGCCCCCGGGGGCCGCCCGGACCGGCGCGGATATCCGCCGGGCCGCCCCCCGGGGATCCGGCGATCCGCTCTGGAATATAGTTCTGCCCGTGTACGCGCACTGGGAGACCGTCCCCACACGGTGGAAGGACAACGACGTCTACGGCCACATGAACAACGCCGTCCACTACTCGCTGATGGACACGGTGATCAACACCTGGCTGATCAGGACGGCGGGCCTCGACATCCACGAGGGCGAGGCCATCGGCCTGTGCGTGGAGTCGCACTGCGTCTACAGGTCCTCGATCTCCTTCCCCGAGCCCGTCCGCGCCGGGCTCCGGATCGGCAGGCTCGGCCGCTCCAGCGTCCGCTACGAGCTCGGCCTGTTCCGCGAGGACGGCCGGACGCTCGTGGCGGAGGGGCACTTCGTCCACGTCTTCGTCGACCGGGAGACCCGCAGGCCCACCGAGATCCCCGCGCCGCTCCGCACCGCGATGGAGAAGCTGGTGATCACCGATCCGGGGACCCCGGCCTGAGGCCGGGCTCCCCACGCTGGAGGCAACTGATGAGCACGACCACCCGCGCCGCCGTCCTCGTCGAGTCCGGCCGCCCCGCCCCCTACGCGTCCTCGCGCCCCCTGCGGGTCGTGCCGCTCGCGGTCGACCCGCCCGGCCCCGGGGAGCTGCTGGTCCGGGTCCGCGCGGCGGGCCTGTGCCACTCCGACCTGTCGGTGGTCGACGGCTCCCGGCTCCGGCCGCTCCCGATGGCCCTGGGCCACGAGGCCGCCGGTGAGGTGGTCGAGGCCGGGGAGGGGACCGAGTTCGCCCCCGGCGACCACGTGGTGCTGTCCTTCGTCCCCGCCTGCGGGCACTGCCCGCGCTGCGTGGCGGGCCGGCCCGCGCTCTGCGAGCCGGGCGCCGCGGCCAACGGGAGCGGCACCCTGCTCGGCGGCGGCCTGCGCTTCACCGCCGCCGACGGCACCCGCCCCCGCCACCACCTGGGCGTGTCGGCCTTCTCCGAGTACACCGTGGTCTCGGCCCGCTCCGCGGTCAAGGTCGACCCCGACCTCCCCCTGGAGGTCGCCGCCCTGTTCGGCTGCGCCGTGCTGACCGGCGCGGGGGCGGCGTTCTACAGCGCCCGGGTCGCCCCCGGCGACAGCGTCGCGGTCTTCGGCCTGGGCGGGGTGGGGCTGGCCGCGCTGCTCGCGGCCAAGGCGGCCGGGGCCTCCACCCTGGTCGCGGTGGACGTCGTGGAGTCCAAGCGGGACCTGGCGGCGGAACTGGGCGCGACCCACACCGTCGCGGGCGGCCCGGACGCCGTCGAGGCGGTCCGGGAGATCACCGGCGGCGGGGCGGAGAAGGTCGTCGAGACCACCGGGGTGGTGCCCGTCCTGGAACAGGCCTACCGGGCCACCGCGCGGGGCGGCACGACGGTCACCGTCGGCCTGCCCGACCCCTCCCGCGAGCTCACCCTGCCCGCGCTCAGCCTGGTCGCCGAGGAACGCACGCTCCGCGGCAGCTACCTCGGCTCGTGCGTGCCGCGCCGGGACGTGCCGCGCTTCATCGGCATGTACCGCTCCGGAACCCTCCCGGTCGACGCGCTGCTGTCGCACCGTCTTACGCTGGACGAGGTGAACGAGGGCTTCGACCGGCTGCACTCCGGCGAGGCCGTCCGCCAGGTGATCGTCATGTGAGCGGAAGGGAGGGGGCCGGTGCAGACGTTCCTCCCCTACCCCGACTTCGACGCCACGGCAGGCGTCCTCGACCAGCTCCGCCTGGGCAAGCAGCGGGTCGAGACCCTGCAGGTCCTGCGCGCGCTGACCGTCCCCGGGTACGGCTGGCGCAACCACCCCGCGGTGAAGATGTGGGCCGGCTACGAGGAGGCCCTGGTCCGGTACGGCCTGCAGATCTGCGGGCACTGGTGCTCCACGGGCCGGGCCGACACCTGCTCGGCCACGCTGGCCGGGGAGCTGGCCGAGCGCTGCGGCGTGGCGCTCCCCCGCACCCAGCCGGAGCTGGCGGCGGCCGGGGAGCTGCCGCCCTGGCTCGGCGACCCCGCCTTCCACCTCAGCCACCGCTCGTCCCTGCTGCGCAAGGCCCCGCACCTGTACCGCCCGGTCTTCGGGGAGGACGAGCCGGACGACCTGCCGTACGTCTGGCCCGCCTCCGACCGTCCCCCGTCGTGCCCGCCGGGGTGACGGACCGGGCGGCCGTACGGCCCCGCGGCACGGCCCCGACCGGCGGGACCGGCGGGGGCGCGGTCAGGGGATCAGCACGCCCGGGTTGAGCACCCCCTGCGGGTCCAGGCGCTCCTTGATCCCGCGCAGGATCTCCGCGCCCAGCTCGCCGATCTCGGCGGCGTAGGCGGCGCGGTGGTCGCGGCCGACGCCGTGGTGGTGGGAGATCGTGCCGCCCGCGGCGACGATCGCCTCGTTCGCCGCGTGCTTGGCGGCCTCCCACTGGGCGAGCGGGTCCCCGCTCTGCGCGGTGACGACCGTGAAGTACAGCGAGGCGCCGGTGGCGTACACGTGCGAGATGTGGCACATCACCAGCGGTGAGCCGAGCGCGCCGTGCAGCGCCAGCCGTACCGCGTCGTAGAGCCGGGGCAGGCCGGACCAGAAGGCGGCCGTCTCCAGCGTCTCCACCGTGGCCCCGGCGGCGAGCAGGCAGTCGCGCAGGTAGGGGGCGGAGTAGCGGCCGTGCGCCCAGGACTCGCCGGGCCCGGCGCCCAGCGGCGTGCCGCCCAGCCCGGCCAGCACCCCCGCGGCCCGCTCGCGCCGGAGCGGGACCTCCTCTGCGGCGCCCTCGTAGCCGGCGACCACCAGGCAGCCCCCGCCGGAGGCGGAGCCGCCGATCCCCTCCGGCCCGGCCAGGCCGACCATCGTCTCGGTCTCGTCGGACAGGCGGAGCACCGTGGGCAGCGGCCCGTCCTGGGCCAGGCGGCGCAGCGCGGCGGTGCCCTCGGTGAAGGAGGCGAACCGCCAGCCCTCGTACAGGCGCGTCTGCGGCGCCGGCCGCACCCGCAGCCGCAGGGAGGTGATGACGCCGAAGGCGCCCTCCGAGCCGAGGATCACCTGGCGCAGGTCCGGCCCGGCCGCGGACTTGGGCGCGCGGCCCAGCTCCAGGGTGCCGCGCGGGGTGGCCACGGTCATGCCGACGACCAGGTCGTCGAAACGGCCGTATCCGGCGGAGGCCTGGCCGCTGGAGCGGGCGGCGGCGAAGCCGCCCAGCGTGGCGTACTCGAACGACTGCGGGAAGTGCCCCAGCGTGAGCCCGTGCCGGGCCAGCAGCTCCTCGGCCTGCGGTCCGCGCAGGCCCGGCTCCAGCTCCGCGGTCATCGACTCGGTGTCCACCGCGACCAGCCGGTTCAGCCGGGTCAGGTCGAGGGCGACGAGCCCGGTGAAGCGCGCCCGGGCCTCCTCCCGCGCGGTCAGGCCGCCGACGACGGAGGTGCCCCCGCCGAACGGCACCACCGCGACCCTGCGCTCGGCGCAGATCCTCAGCAGCGCGAGGACCTCGTCGTGGGAACCGGGCAGCAGCACGGCGTCGGGTGCGCCGGAGGCGTCGCCGGCGCGCAGGCGCATCAGGTCGGGCGTGGACCTGCCCCGGGCGTGGCGCACGCGCGCCTCGTCGTCGCAGCGCACGTGCGCGGGTCCGACGACGGCGCGCAGCTCGTCCAGGACCGGCGGCGGCAGGGCCGGGGCGGGCGGGCGGACCTCCGCCAGGTCCGCCGCGGGGGTCTCGGGCGCGCGTACGCCGAGCAGTTTCCCGAGCAGGTCGCGGACCGGCCCGGGCAGGTCGACGGCCTTGGCGGGGTCGCCCCAGCCGGACCAGAGCATCGGCTGCGGGTCGGTCGTCGGAGTTTCCACCTCTACACTGTGACACATGACGTCCATCCGTCACAACGCGGGCGGCCCGGCGAAGGGCTCCACCGACGCGCTCCTCGACGCGGCCCGCGAGGTGGTGCTCGCCGTCGGGGTGCGGCGCACCACGCTCACCGACGTGGCGCGCCGGGCGGGGCTGTCCCGCATGACCGTCTACCGCCACTGGCCCGACGTGCGCAGCCTGGTCGCCGACCTGATGACCCGCGAGTGGGTGGCGGTCGCCGGCCGCTTCGCCGCCGACGACCCGGTCACCGCCGCCGTGGGGGCGGTCCGGGCGCTGCGCGGCCACCCGCTCTGGCGCAAGATCGTCGAGGTGGACCCGGAGCTCCTCCTGCCGTACCTGCTGGACCGCCGGGGCTCCAGCCACGACGCCATGCTCGCCCTCGTCGAGTCGGCGATCGCCCGGGGGCAGGCCGCCGGCACCGTACGGTCCGGCGACGCGCGGCCGATGGCCCGGGCCGTGCTGCTGACGGCCCAGTCGTTCCTGCTGTCGGGCGCCACCATGCTCGACCCGGCCCACCCCGGCGACCCGGGCGACCCGGCCGGCCCCGATGGCCCGGGCGGGCCGGATCCGGTGACCGAGGACCGGCTGGACACCGAACTCACCGTGCTCCTGGAGAGGTATCTGTCGCCGTGAACTCCTCCCTCAACGCCGCCCGCCGCGCCCGCGAGCTCGCCGAGCTGGCCGGCGGCCCGGCCGTCGACGTGCTGGTGGTCGGGCTGGGCGCCACCGGGGCGGGCGTGGCGCTCGACGCCGCCTCGCGCGGCCTCTCGGTCGCCGCGATCGACGCCTTCGACCTGGCCTTCGGCACCTCCCGGTGGAGCTCCAAGATGGTCCACGGCGGTCTGCGCTACCTCGCCAAGGGCCAGGTCGGGGTGGCGCACGAGAGCGCGGTGGAGCGCGGCGTCCTGCTCGCCCGCACCGCGCCGCACCTGGTGCGGGCCCAGCCGTACCTGCTCCCGCTGACCCCGGAGGTCTCCCGTCTCCAGGCGGCCACGGTGATGGCCGGCTACCGGCTCGGCGACGGGCTGCGCGCCGCGGCCCGCACGCCGCGCCGCCTGCTGCCCGGCCCGTCGCGGATCTCCGCCGCCCGGGCCCGCGAGCTGGCCGCCCCGCTCCGGGCGGACGGCCTGCGCGGGGCGCTGCTGTCCTGGGACGGGCGGCTGGTCGACGACGCCCGGCTGGTGGTGGCGCTGGCCCGCACCGCCGCCGCGCACGGCGCGCGCGTCCTGACCCGCTGCCGCGCCCTGGAGCTGAGCCGCGAGGAGGTCCGCGCCCGCGACGAGCTGACCGGGGAGACCTTCACGATCCGGGCACGCGCGGTGATCAACGCCGCCGGGGTCTGGGCCTCCCGGCTGAACCCGGCCATCCCGCTGCGCCCCTCGCGCGGCACCCACCTGGTGCTCCGCCCCGAGACCCTGCCGGGCCTGCGGACCGGCCTGCACGTGCCGGTCCCGGGGACGGTCAACCGCTTCGCGCTGGTGCTGCCCCAGCCGGACGGGCGGGTCTACGTCGGGCTCACCGACGAGCCGCTGGAGGGTCCGCTCCCCGACGTGCCGGCGGTGCCGGAGGAGGACGTGGTCTTCCTGCTGGACCTGCTCAACTCGGTGCTGGAGACGGCGCTCCGGCGCGAGGACGTGGCCGGGGCCTTCGCCGGGCTGCGCCCGCTGCTGGCCGCCGACGGGCACACCGCCGACCTGTCGCGCCGGCACGCGCTGCTCACCTCGGAGGACGAGGTGATCACCGTCGTGGGCGGCAAGCTCACCACCTACCGGCGGATGGCGCAGGACGCGGTCGACCGGGCCGTGCGGCTGCGCGGCCTGGGCGCGGGGCCGAGCCGTACGGCCCGGCTGCCGCTGGTCGGGCACCTGCCCGCGGGCACCCGTCCGGCGGACCGGCTGGCGGAGCGGTACGGGAGCGAGGCGCGGGCCGTGCGGGCCCTGACGGCGCGTGATCCCGCGCTGGCCGAGCCGCTGCCCACCGGGGTCACCGTCGCCGAGCTGGTCTGGGCGGTCCGGCACGAGGGGGCGCTGGACGCCGGCGACCTGCTGGACCGGCGGACCCGGATCGGGCTGGTGCCGCAGGACCGCGAGGCGGCGCTGCCCGCGGCGCGGGCCGCGCTCGCCCACCCGGAGGGCGCCGCCTCCGCGTGACGGAACCCCCGCGGAATCCACGGCGCGGAGGGCGTGATGGAGCCCGTGCCGCGGGAAGGGGACGACCGCGGCTGCAACAGATCATGGCGAAACCCCATCGCATACCCTCTAAAGCGTTAGGTTAGTCTTACCTAAGCCTGGATAGGGTGGTGTGTGAACGTCGGGGAGGGGCGACAGGCATGACGGCGAAGGGATGCACGCATCCCCTGGGGTGCCACGGCGGACGGCTGCCGGTCCACGCCAGCGCGACGGTCGGCGCCCGGTTCTGGCTGCTCATCGAGCACTCCGGCCCGTGGGCCTCGCACCTGGAGGACTGCCGGCTGCCCGAGGGCGTGCACACCCTCATCGAGCGGGCCACGCGGCTCGGCATCCGCCCCCAGCTGATCCGGCGGCCCGGGCGCCGCACCCCCGCCCCCGGGCCGGGCATCCACGTCATGGTCGCCGACGCGCGCGGGCCCGAGCCGTGGCTCGCCGAGGGCGTCGTCGCAGGTCCTGACGATCTTGACCTGGACGCGCTGGTGGCCGGAGCGCTCCCCGCGTCCTGCATACTGGTGAGTGAGCCGGTTTTCCTGGTCTGCACGCACGCCAAGCGCAACGCGTGCTGCGCCCGCATCGGGCTGCCGCTGGCACGTTCCCTGGCCGAGGTTTGGCCGGACAGAACCTGGGAAACATCACATGTTGGCGGCGATCGCTACGCCGCCAATCTCGTATGCTTGCCACACGGGCTCTACTACGGCAGCATGTCTCAGGCTGCTGCGATCGCAGCGGCGAACGCGTACCGGTCCGGCGAGGTCGTCCTCGACCGTTTCCGGGGACGCGCAGGCATCCCTGAGCCACTGCAGGCCGCCGAGCATTTCATCCGTGTCCACACGGGAGAGCTCTCGGTCGGCGGAGTGGCCGTGGAGTCCTCAAGGTCGGACGGCGACGCCACCGAGGCCATCGTGCGCGGTGGTGACGCTCGTTTTCGGGTAGTGGTTGAACCCATGACGCTCACAGCGCCATGCGGTACGGCTTGCGCCGAGACGATCACCACCTATCGGCTGGTCGCGCTGGACAGGGTCACTCCTGTGCGGTATGCCACGCCCGTCCTGACCTGACCGGGGAACATCACGGCCGATCCGCGCGTTGGCACCAAGGATGTCAAAAGCGTCCAATGCGGCAGTAACCCGAAATTCTTCTCACTAGAAGGTGGTTTTCTCATGTCTCAGGTACGTCGGCAGACCGCCCGTCCTCGGCCCAGCTGGGGCTGGCAGGATGACGCCGCGTGCCGGGGCGAGGACCTCGTGCTCTTCTTCGGTCCCGATGGTGAACGTCAGCCCGAGCGTGACATCCGCGAGCGCAAGGCCAAGGCCATCTGCGCCCAGTGCCCCGTCCGCGCCGAGTGCCTCGACTACGCGCTGTCCCGTCCGGAGAAGTACGGCACCTGGGGCGGTCTGAACGAGGACGAGCGCGCCTCCGAGCGCCGTCGTCGCATGCGCCGCGCCGCCAGCGCCGGCATCAGCGCCGTCGCCTGAACACCTCCACCCGGCTTCCCCCGCACGTGTGATCTCGCCTCTCCCCCGCGAGATCACACGTCGCCGCGTGCGGACCCCCTGCCGAGCAGCCTGAGGACGTCCCCGTCGTCGAGCTGGTCGAACCTGCGGTACCACTGCCCCACCGCGTGGAAGCGCGCCGGCGTGGCGAGCACCACCACCTCGTCGGCCTCCGAGCGCAGGGCGTCCGCCGTCTCCGGCGCCCCCACCGGCACCGCGAGCACCAGCCGTCCCGGCTCCCCCGTCCGGACGGCCCGGAGCGCGGCCCTGGCGGTGACCCCGGTGGCGAGCCCGTCGTCGACCACGACCACGTCGCGGCCCGCCGTCGCGGGCGGTCTGCGTCCTCCCCGGTAGACCGCGACCCGGCGGGCCACCTCGGCCCGCTCCCGTGCGACCACCCGCGCGAAGTCCTCCTCGGCCGACCTCGTGCGCCTCAGCATGCCCGGGTCGAAGACCGGCTCCCCGCCCTCGGCGACCGCGCCCACCCCGAGCTCCGGGTATCCCGGGCAGCCGATCTTCCTGCTGACCAGCACGTCCAGCACGCCCTCCAGCCGCCGGGCGACCGGGACCGCCACCGCCACACCCCCGCGCGGCAGCGCGAGCACGACGGGGGCGCGCAGCCCGAGCCCGGACAGCCGC
The DNA here is from genome assembly GCF_039534085.1 of Planomonospora alba. Classification (NCBI taxonomy): domain Bacteria; kingdom Bacillati; phylum Actinomycetota; class Actinomycetes; order Streptosporangiales; family Streptosporangiaceae; genus Planomonospora; species Planomonospora alba. The sequence goes on along the minus strand of NZ_BAAAUT010000012.1, from coordinate 137,125 downwards.
GCGGCCAGCAGGGTCCCGGCCTCCGCCCTGTCGTCGAAGGGCAGACGCACTTCCGGATCTCCGTGCGCGGGCGTCCGCCCCCCCGGCCCCGCGGCCGGGGAGGCCCTACCGAACTTCACACGACGGTCATACCCACATGTCAGGGACGATTACGACCCGACCGCCGCATCTCCTTGTGGATGACCTTCCACTTGTTCTGCATCTCCTTGCGGAGCCGGGCGTCGGTCCGGGAGGCCATCCAGGCGGCCTCCCGCTGGAGCTTGTGCCAGCTGACCAGCCGCCGCTCCGGGAGCGTGCCGTCCTCGATCGCCGCGACGACGGCGCAGCCGGGCTCGCCGTCGTGCCCGCAGTCGGCGAACCTGCACTCCTCGGCGAGTTCCTCGATGTCGGAGAAGACCGCGTCCACGCCCTCGCCCATGTCGTACAGGCCGATGCGCCGGATGCCGGGCGTGTCGATGACGAGCCCGCCGCCGGACAGCGGGATGAGCTCGCGGTGCACGGTGGTGTGCCGGCCCCGCCCGTCACCCGCCCGCACCTGCTGGGTCTCCATCACCGTCTCCCCGGCCAGCGCGTTGACCAGCGTGGACTTGCCCGCGCCCGAGGCGCCCAGCACCACGGCGGTGCGGGAGCCGGCGAGGTAGCCGCGGACGATGTCCACGCCCTCACCGGTGACGGAGCAGACCGGGTGCACGTCCACCCCGGGCGCGGCCGAGGCGACCTCCCGCAGCAGGAAGTCGAGGCCCTCCCCGATCAGGTCGGACTTGGTGACCAGGACCACCGGCCGGGCACCGCTCTCCCAGGCCAGGGCGAGCAGCCGCTCGATCCGGCCCAGGTCGGCGGTGTCGGTGGCGTGCAGGGCCGGCTCGGCGACGAACACGACGTCGACGTTGGCGGCCAGCACCTGGCCGTGGGAGTCGCCGGACAGGCCGCCCCGCGAGGTCCGGGCCACCCCGCCCCGGACGAAGGCGGTACGGCGCGGCAGGAGCGCCTCCAGCTCGAAGCGGCCCTCGGGCAGGCGCCGGAGCGCGGCCCAGTCCCCCACGCAGGGCAGGGCGACCGGGTCGTCGGCCGCGGCCCGCCGTACGCGGGCGCTGTAGTGGGCGGTCAGATGGCCGTCGGCCCCGAGGACCTCGGCGGCGCCGCGGTCGACGCGGGCCACCCGGGCGGGGACCGTACCGGCGGGGAGCCCTGCGGCGAGCGAGTCGTCCCAGCCGAGCGCGGAGAGATCGTGGGAACCAGGGAGAACTGGCGAAGACAACGTGGGTACACCCTTTTTTTGAAGAGCCGGGTGCCCCGCGTTCGGAGAAGCGGTCAGACGGACACCCGGAGGCTGACGGACGGCATGGTCGTCAGAAAGACCCGCATAGTCCTCACCTCCCGATGTCATGGCCGCCCGCTGTCAGGGCGGCGAACCTCACCAACTATAGCGCAGAAGCGCTCCGCGATCACAAGCGATTAAACGCCCGCGGAGCGGTGTCCCCGGGTCGCCCGCGCCACCGCGCCTGCGGCCGCGCCGTAGGGGCTCGGCGGCGGCCGGCACCGGGAGTCCGGCGCGGGCCGCCGCCGGACTCCCGGGTCCGCCTTACAGGCCGGGGGCAGGGAAGCGCGAGGTCAGCTCGCGGACCTCGGCGTGCACCCGGGTGATGACGTGCTCGGCCTCGTCCTCGTCCTTGGCCAGGGCGGTGACGACCTGGTCGATCCAGGCGCCGATCTGCCGCATCTCGGCCACGCCCATGCCCCGGCTGGTCACGCCCGCGGTGCCCAGCCGGATGCCCGACGGGTCGAACGGCTTGCGCGGGTCGAACGGCACGGTGTTGTAGTTGGTCTCCAGACCCGCCCTGTCCAGCGCCTGGGCGGCGGGCTTGCCGCCGACGCCCTTGGGGGTCAGGTCCATCAGGATGAGGTGGTTGTCGGTGCCGCCGGAGACCAGGTCGAACCCGCGGGCCAGCAGCTCCTCGGCCAGCGCCCGGGCGTTCGCCACGACCTGGTGGGCGTAGTCCTTGAACGCGTCGGTGGCGGCCTCCTTGAGCGCCACCGCGATGGCCGCGGTGGTGTGGTTGTGCGGGCCGCCCTGCAGGCCGGGGAAGACGGCCTTGTTCAGCGCGGCGGCGTGCTCGTCGGAGGTGGCCATCAGCATGGCGCCGCGCGGGCCGCGCAGCGTCTTGTGGGTGGTGGTGGAGATGACGTCGGCGTGCCCGACCGGCGACGGGTGGGCGCCGCCGGCGACCAGGCCCGCGATGTGCGCGATGTCCGCGGCGAGGACGGCGCCGACCTCGCGGGCGATCTCGGCGAAGGCCGGGAAGTCGATCGTGCGGGGGATCGCGGTGCCGCCGCAGAAGATCAGCTTGGGGCGCTCGCGGAGGGCGATCTCGCGGACCTCGTCCATGTCCACGCGGCCGGTGTCCTTGCGCACGCCGTAGCGGACGGGGTTGAACCACTTGCCGGTGGCCGAGACCGACCAGCCGTGGGTGAGGTGGCCGCCGAACGGCAGGCCCATGCCCATCACCGTGTCGCCGGGCTGCAGGAAGGCCATGTAGACCGCGAGGTTCGCCGGCGAGCCGGAGTAGGGCTGGACGTTGGCGTGGTTCACGCCGAACAGCGACTTGGCCCGCTCGACGGCGAGGGTCTCGATCTGGTCGATGACCTGCTGGCCCTCGTAGTAGCGCTTGCCGGGGTAGCCCTCGGAGTACTTGTTCGTCAGGACGGTGCCGGTGGCCTCCAGCACGGCCTTGGAGACGTAGTTCTCCGAGGCGATCAGCTTGACCGTGTCGGTCTGGCGGCGCTCCTCCGCCTTGATCAGTTCGGCGATCTGCGGGTCGACGCTGGAAAGAGAACTACTCATGGCGCCTTCACTCCCCTGTCATCGTTGACGAGTGCGGAGACCCAGGCGCGCGGCCTCCGCCGTTCCGCTCCCCGGTGGTTCGTCCACCCAATGCGCCAGTCGCGCTCAAACGATATCGGACCGGCCCGCGCGGCCGGTGCGCCCGTTGCCGTCGACGGGCCAGAGCCGGTCCACCTCGGCGTTGAGCGTGGCGCCGATGAGCACGGCCAGGGCGGTGATGTACAGCCACAGCAGCACCGCGATCGGGGAGGCCAGGGAACCGTAGATGGAGACCGGGGTGAACCAGTCGGCGAGCACCGCCCGCAGCACCGCGGCGCAGGCGATCCAGACGATGATCGCCAGCACCGCCCCCGGCGTCTCCCGCCACCAGCGGGTGCGCACCGGCACGCTGACGTGGTAGAGCAGCGTGAGGAAGCAGATCGAGCCGACCACGACCACCGGCCAGTAGAGCGCGTCCACCAGCCCGCCGTAGCGGAGCGGCAGCGTGCCGCGCAGCGCCTCCGGGCCGAGCACGAGGACCGGCATGACGAGCAGCCCGCTCAGCAGGCCGGCGAGATAGAGCCCGAAGGACATCAGCCGGGTGCGGATGATGCCGCGCTCCTCCCCGAGCCCGTAGGCCAGCGCGATGAGGTCCACGTAGACGTAGAGCGCCCGCGAGCCCGACCAGAGCGCGAGCACGAAGCCCAGCGAGATCAGCGGGACCCGGTTCTCGGGCCTCAGCACGTCGGAGACGAGGGGGGTGACGACGGTGTCCACGGCGCTGTCGGTGAACAGCAGGTGGGCCTGCCGGTCGATCCAGACGGTGACGTCCTGCACCGTCTCCGGGCCGAACACCTTCGTGAGCTGGCCGACCACGCCGATCAGGCCCAGCACGAACGGCGGCAGCGACAGCAGCGCGAAGAACGCCGCCTCCCCGGCCAGGCCGGTGACCCGGTAGGTGACGCCCGCGTTCGTGGTGGCCACGGCCAGCGACCAGACGCCGGTGCCGCGCACCCAGGTGAGCCCGGCCCGCAGCTTCGCGCTGTGCCGGCGCAGCCGGGAATGCCCCCGGGGCGGGCGTTTCCGCGGCCCGGACCGCCGTGTCGAGGCATCGGTGGACGTCATGGCACCCCACGGTATTCCCTGCGGCCTGCCCGCCACGAGTTCGATCACGGCCGTCCGGGCCACGGCCTTGCTCCTGCGCCTACCCGTACGACCAGCGGCGGAACACGGTGCGGGAACACGGCGGGGCACTCCGCGCCCGGTCCCGGGACGCCGGCGGGGCCGGACGCACAATGGAGGCATGATCTGCGATGCGTGCAAGGACCGCCGCCACGGGGAGTGCCGGGGCGGCTCGTGGTGCGACTGCCAGCACAGGCCCGCCGCCGAGCCCAAGGAGTCGCCGCTGGTCTGGCCGCGCCAGGGCTGAACCCGGCCGCGCGCCCGGCCGTACGCCCGGCCGTGCCAGGGCCGAGCCCGCCCGCGCGCGGCCGCGCACCCCGCCGCGCCCGCGTGACCGCGCCTGCTGAGGCCGCGCGCCCGCCCGTCCTCGCCCGCCCGTCCTCGCCGGGCCGGGGGCCGGGGACCCGCGGGCGTCCCGCGGGGCGTGCGTCCAGAGTGTGGACCTGATATTGGACATCTCGGGGCGCCGGGGTATCGTTCTGGACATGCCAGCGGACCCCATGCTCGTCGTGCGACGCCACGTCGACCTTCTGCGTGTCCGCAGCGCGATCTGTCGCACCGCCCGTTGACCGTCGCCCTTCGCTGATTCCAGCAGGCCCGGGCGCGCGACAGGCGTTCTTCTCCAGGAGCGATCGAACCCCCGCACTCGACGATGAGGCGGGAGGTGCCTGTGCGTGTCCGCACCCGTTTTCCCTTCGATCCATAAGGACGCGCACATGACGACCCCGGCCCGTCCGGCCAACCGCCACCACAAGCGCCCGCGCGGCGAAGGACAGTGGGCTCTCGGCTACCGCGAGCCGCTGAACAAGAACGAGGAGCTCAAGAAGAACGACGACGGGCTCAACGTCCGTCAGCGGATCATCGACGTCTACTCCAAGGGCGGCTTCGACTCCATCGACCCGGCCGACCTGCGGGGCCGGATGCGCTGGTACGGTCTCTACACCCAGCGCAAGCCCGGGATCGACGGCGGCAAGACCGCGGTCCTGGAGCCGGAGGAGCTCGACGACCGCTACTTCATGCTCCGTGTCCGCATCGACGGCGGCCAGCTCACCACCGAGCAGCTGCGCGTCATCGCCGAGATCTCCAACCTCTACGGCCGCGGCACCGCCGACGTCACCGACCGGCAGAACATCCAGCTGCACTGGATCGAGATCGAGTCCGTCCCCGACATCTGGGCGCGGCTGGAGGCGGTCGGCCTGTCGACCACCGAGGCCTGCGGCGACACCCCGCGCGTCATCATCGGCTGCCCGCTGGCCGGCATCGACACCGGCGAGGTGATCGACGCCACCCCGCACATCCGCGAGATCTACGACTCCTTCGTCGGCAACCCCGACTTCTCCAACCTGCCGCGCAAGTTCAAGACCTCGGTGAGCGGCTGCCCCGCGCACTGCGCCGTGCACGAGATCAACGACGTGTCCTTCGTCGGCGTCGTCGGCGAGCAGGGCGAGCGGGGCTTCGACCTGTGGGTGGGCGGCGGCCTGTCCACCAACCCGATGCTCGCCAAGCGGCTCGGCGTGTTCGTCTCCCCCGAGCGGGTCTCGGAGGTCTACGCCGGCGTGATCGGCATCTTCCGCGACTACGGCTACCGCCGCCTGCGCCACCGCGCGCGGCTGAAGTTCCTGGTCAACGACTGGGGCGCCGAGAAGTTCCGCGAGGTCCTGGAGAAGGAGTACCTCGGGTACGCGCTGCCCGACGGCCCCGCCCCCGAGCAGCCCCGCGGCGGGCGCCGCGACCACGTGGGCGTCCACCCGCAGAAGAACGGCGACTTCTACGTCGGCTTCGCACCCAAGGTCGGCCGCCTCGACGGCGACAAGCTGCACCTGATCGCCGACCTCGCCGAGCGGTACGGCTCCCGCCGGGTCCACACCACGGTCGAGCAGAAGATGGTCATCCTCGACGTCGCCCCCGACAAGGTCGACGGCCTGGTGGCCGAGCTGGAGGCCAACGACCTGCAGGTCAACCCCTCCACCTTCCGCCGCCAGACGATGGCCTGCACCGGCATCGAGTTCTGCAAGCTGGCGATCGTCGACACCAAGAACACCGCCTCGACCCTGATCGACGAGCTGGAGGCCCGGCTGCCGGACTTCCGCGAGCCGCTGACCATCAACGTCAACGGCTGCCCGAACTCCTGCGCGCGCATCCAGACCGCCGACATCGGCCTGAAGGGCCAGCTCGTCGTGGACGACGCCGGTGAGCAGGTCGAGGGCTTCCAGATCCACCTGGGGGGCTCGCTGGGTGTCAACGCAGGCTTCGGCCGCAAGGTCCGCGGCCTGAAGACCACCGCCGCGGAGCTGCCCGACTACGTCGAGCGGGTGCTGCGCAACTTCGACAAGCAGAAGAACGAGGGCGAGACCTTCACCGAGTGGGTCCAGCGCGCCGACGAGGCGGACCTCAAGTGAGTGAGCGGGCGGTCCCCTTCCACTGCCCGTACTGCGGCGAGGAGGACCTGGAGCCCTACGAGGGCGACGGCGGCTGGTACTGCCGCTCGTGCGCCCGCGCTTTCAAGCTGAAGTTCCTGGGGATCGGAGTGCTCAAGTGACTCTCGTGGACGTCGAGATCGGATTACGCCGGCAGCGCGGTGCGCTCGACCTGCAGGACATCGTCGAGTCCGCCGCGCGCTTCCTGGAGGACGCCCCCGCCATCGAGATCATCCGCTGGGCGGCGGCGACCTTCGGCGACCGGCTCTGCCTGACCGCCTCGATGAGCGACGCGCTGATGATCGACCTGGTCAGCAAGGTCAAGCCCGGCGTGGACGTGCTGTTCATCGACACCGGCTACCACTTCGCCGAGACGATCGGCACCCGGGACGCCGTCCAGCAGGTGTACGACGTCAACGTGATCAACGTGCGGCCCTCCCGGACCGTGGAGGAGCAGGAGCGCGACCTGGGTCCGCGGCTGTTCGGGCGCAACCCCGACCTGTGCTGCTACCTGCGCAAGGTCGAGCCGCTCAACCGGGCGCTGGAGCCGTACCTCGCCTGGGTGTCCGGCATCCGGCGCGACGAGTCACCCACCCGGGCCGGGATCAAGGTCGTGGAGTGGGACGCCAAGCGCCAGATGGTCAAGATCAACCCGATCGCCCGGTGGACGCAGACCGACGTCGACAACTACATGGCCGACAACGGCGTGCTGATCAACCCGCTGCACTACGACGACTACCCGTCGATCGGCTGCGCCCCCTGCACCCGGCAGGTGGCGCCCGGCGAGGACCCGCGCAGCGGCCGCTGGGCCGGGATGGGCAAGACCGAGTGCGGCATCCACACGTGAGCCGCGTCCCCGGGGTCCGGCGGGGACCGGCGGGCCCGCCGGTCCCGCTCGTCGCCGTGGCGCACGGCTCCCGCGACCCGCGCGCCGCGGCGACGGTGGAGGAGCTGCTGGAGGCGGTCCGGCGGACCCGCCCGGACCTGCCGGTGCGCGTCGCCTACCTCGACCACGCTCCGCCGACGCTCGCCGGGGCGCTGTCCGGGCTGGCCGAGGCGGCGGTGCTGCCGCTGCTGCTCACCGAGGCCTACCACAGCCGGGTGGACATCCCCGGCGCGCTGGCCGAGGTGGCGGCCCGGCACCCGCGCCTGCGGGTGCACCGGGGCGCGACGCTGGGGCCGCACCCGCTGCTGACCGCCGCGCTGGAGCGGCGGCTGGCCGAGGCGGGGGTGCCCGCCGGGGACCCGGAGACCGCCGTGGTGCTGGTCTCCGCGGGCTCCAGCGATCCCCGCGCCAACGCGACCGTCGCCCGGATCGCCCGCGCCTGGGCCCGGCCCGGCTGGTGGCCGGCGACCGCGGCCTACGCCTCGGCCGCCGCGCCCGCCCCCGAGGAGGAGGTCCGGCGGCTGCTGGCCGCCGGCGCCCCGCGCGTGGCCGTCGCCCCCTACCTGCTGGCGCCCGGCCTGTTCGCCGACCGGGTGCGCACGCGCACCCTCGCCGCGGGGGCCTGCGCCGTCGCCGGCGTCCTGGGCGCGGCCCCGGAGGTCGCCGCCGTGCTGCTGGAGCGGTACGGCCAGGCCGTGCGGGGGACGGAGGCCCCCGTCGCCGCCACCGCCTGATCGGGGGACGGTCCGGGGCCGGACGCGCCCGCTCCCGGGCCGTCAGAGGTCTTCCGCGGTGCGGCGGGCGGTCACCCGGCGTCCAGTGGATACCTGTTCTCGATGTGTGGCGGCAGGGACTCGTCCACGGAGCGGCAGTCGGGTCCGCTCTCACACGGCTCGCTCCTCACGACGCTCGGCGGCCGGGTCCCGGCCCGCCTCATCCGGGAGGGTCTCGGTCGGGACCTCCCCCTTCCATCTCCGCCGCCACCAGGTGGCGTGCGTGTTGGCCAGGATCCGGTACACGTAGGGGTCGGGGTTCGCTCCGACCCTGCGCCAGGCGAACCACGCCTTGGCGAGCGCCGTCTGCAGCAGGTCCTCCGCCGTGCCCCAGTCGCGGCACAGCGGGTACGCGGTACGGAGCAGACGGGCCGACCGCTGCTCGACGTAGCGTTCGGAGTCGGCCCGGTCACGCATGCGGCAGTCCTCACTGTTCGGTGATGGTCACCGATCTCTACCGCCTGGCACCCGCCGGGCGTTGCACGCGCCGGGAGATCCGCTCCGCCGGGTCAGCGCTCCGGCGGGCCGGGCGGCGGGGCCTGCGGAGGCAGGGGCGGCTGCGGGGCGTGCCCGCCGTGCGCCCAGCCGTGCGCGCCCTGCCCCGGGTGCGCCTGCCAGTGCGGTCCGGGCGGCGGCAGCGGCCGGTACGGCTCGCCCGTCAGCTCCCCGCGCAGCTCGCGCCACTGCTCGCGCCAGGCGGCCCAGGCCTTCTTGGTCCTGCCGGCCCGGGCGTCGCCGATCACCTTGACGTCGCCCATGAGGGCGAACGCCTTGACCCGGATCAGCGGCACGTTCGCGCCCGGGGGCGCTTCGAGCACGTCGACCCGCTTGTCCCCCATGACCGCGAGGCCCTCGAGGTCGACGTCCACGCCGTCCGGGACGATGATCTTCACGTCGCCCATGACCGCGGTGGCGGCGATGTCCACCACGCCGGTGCGGACCTCGGCCTCGCGCAGGTCCAGCACGACGTCGCCCATCACGGCCACCGCGCCGAGCTCGCCGTCGATGCGCCACTTGCCGCGCCGCTTGGAGTCGCCCATGACGGCCACGAACCAGCGCCGGGCCCGGCCGCCGCGCTCCGGCCCGGGCGCGTGGACGGGGGCGGGCGCCCGCCCGGCCGCCGGCAGGTCGGAGGTGATGACGTCCAGCTCCGCCCGGGTGACGGCGCCGTAGGCCGCCTCCGTCCGCTCGGTCAGCTCGCCGAGGGTCAGCCGCCCCTCGACCGAGGCGACCCGCAACCGCTCGACGACGGCCTCCCGCTCGGCGTCCGACGCCCGAATCCCACCTGACTCGCTCACGGTTCACAACATATCTCGATTATCCGGGCCGGTCTCCTCCTGCGGGAGGAGCAGCCCGTCCGCCGGACGGCGCAGGCGCCTGCCACGCGGTACGGCTCCGCCGGCGGGCCCGCCCCGCCTATGATTTCGAGGCATGTACGCAGAGCTGCTGGACGCGGTGGTCGGGAACGACGTCGAGCGGGTGGAGGCCCTGCTCCGGAAGGGCGCGCCCGCCGATCCGCCGGGCGAGGCGGACAGCACCGCGCTCTACCGGGCGGCGGTCGGCGGCAGGACCGCGATCGTGCGGGCGCTGCTGGCCGCCGGAGCCGACCCGGACCGGCTGAGCGGCGACGAGTCGGAGGGGCTGCCGCTCTGCGCGGCCGCGGCGTGGGGCCACGCCGAGACGGTCGAGGCGCTGCTGGCCGCCGGGGCGGACCCGGCCCGGCGGGAGAGCCACGGGTGGACCCCCGTGCTCTGGGCCGCGGCCAACGGCCACGCCGACGCGCTCCGCGTGCTCCTGGACGCCGGGGCGGCCGCCGAGGACGCCCTGGAGGGCGGGACGACCGCCCTCACCCTGGCCGTCCGGCGCGGGGCGCTGGGCGCCGTGCGGGCGCTGCTGGAGGCCGGGGCGGACCCCGCCCGGCCGGACGGCGACGGTGACACGCCGCTGGCGATCGCCTACGACTGGCTCGGCACGCACCTGGAGACCGCCCTGCTGGAACAGGTCGCCGAGCAGGCCCCCGAGGACGCGGAGTTCGTCGTGGAGCGCTCCCGCGCCGCGGACGGCACCGACCTGGTGACCGTCACGGCGGTGCGGCCCGGCGGCGCGGCCTCCGTGGTCGAGTGCCAGCGCGGTCACGCGGCCATCGCGACCCTGCTGGAGGACGCGACCGGTGAGCGGCTGCCCTTCGAGGAACTGGTCGAGCGGGCGCTGCCGTACCGGGACCTCGACGAGGAGGCCGAGACCTGGTGGACGATCGTGGAGTCCCTGCAGAGGCGCGGCGACCGGGAGACCTTCGACGAGACCGTCCGCCTGTGCGCCGCCGAGGACCCGCGCCGGCGCGAGTTCGCCGTCGACCTGCTCTCCCAGTTCGGCGCCGCCGAGGGCGAGCGGCCCTTCGCCGAGGAGAGCCTGCCGGTGCTGCGGCGGATGGCCGCCACCGAGGGCGACGAGCGGGTGCTGCGCTCGGTGCTGGGCGCGCTCGGCCACCACGCCGACCCGCGCGCCCTGCCCGAGGTGCTGGAGATCATCACGGCGGAGGGCTGGACCCGCACCGAGGCCGACCCGGCGGCGCTGGCCGCGGTCCTGCCCGCCGGCCACGCCGAGGGGCTGGCGCTGCTCGTGTCCATGACCGAGGATCCCGATCCGGACGTGCGCGACTGGGCGACCACGGGCCTGGCCGGCCTGGAGGAGGACACTCCGCAGATCCGCGACGCGCTGGCCGCGCGTCTCGGCGACGAGGACCTGGGCACGGTGGCCGAGGCCGCGCGGGGGCTGGCCCGGCGGGGCGACCCCCGGGCGCGGGCGGGGATCGAGCGCGTCCTGGCCGAGAGCGACGACGACTACGCCAGGGACATCGTGGCCGGCCTCTGACGGCCCCGGCGACGGGTCCGGCACCCCTTCATTACCCATCAGTAACGGGACGAATAATCTCTATTGCGACATGTCACCATGTGCGGGAAATGTTGAGGTAGACAGAACCCCGGCGGCCGGCGGGCCCGGCGCCGGCAGCCGACCCGGAGGCCGCACGTGACCACCCACGACGTCTTCAACCAGGTCCCCCCGCTCACCGGTCACGACGTGTCCGCCGACGCCGCCCTCCAGGAGGGCCTGGAGCGGGAGGGCGCCGGCTGGTACGCCGGCGAGCTGCGCCGCCTCGGCACGCTCGCCGGCACGGAGCAGGCGGCCGAGTGGGGGCGGCTGGCCAACGAGCACCCGCCGGTGCTGCGCACCCACGACCGCTACGGCCACCGCGTCGACGAGGTCGAGTTCCACCCCGCCTGGCACGAGCTGATGGCCGTCGCCGTCGGCGGGGGCCTGCACGCCGCCCCGTGGGCGGCCGCCCGGCCGGGCGCGCACGTGGCCAGGGCGGCCGGGTTCTACGTCTGGAGCCAGGTCGAGGCCGGGCACGGCTGCCCGATCTCCATGACCTACGCGGCCGTCCCCGCGCTGCGCCACGCCCCCGAGCTGGCCGCCGAGTGGGAGCCCCGGCTGGCCTCGCGCGAGTACGACTTCGGACTCCGGCCGGCGGCGGCCAAGCGCGGCGTGCTGGCCGGCATGGCGATGACCGAGAAGCAGGGCGGCTCGGACGTGCGCGCCGGCACCACCCGGGCCGAGCCGCTCGGTGACGGCACCTACGCCCTCACCGGCCACAAGTGGTTCAACTCCGCCCCGATGTGCGACGTGTTCCTCGTCCTGGCGCAGGCGCCCGGCGGCCTGACGTGCTTCCTGCTGCCCCGCGTGCTGCCCGACGGCACCCGCAACGCCATGCACCTGATGCGGCTGAAGGACAAGCTGGGCAACAGGTCCAACGCCAGCGCCGAGGTGGAGTACCACGGGGCCGTCGCCTGGCGGGTCGGCGAGGAGGGCCGGGGCGTGCGGACCATCCTGGAGATGGTCAACATGACCCGGCTGGACTGCGTGATCGGCTCGGCCGCCGGCATGCGGTACGGCCTGCGCCAGGCCGTCCACCACGCCGCGCACCGCAGCGCGTTCGGCCGCCGCCTGATCGACCAGCCGCTGATGCGCAACGTCCTGGCCGACCTGGCGGTGGAGTCGGAGGCCGCGACCGCGCTGATGACGCGCCTGGCCGGGGCGGCCGACCGGGCCGCCGCCGGGGACCGGGCCGAGGCCGCGCTGCGCCGTACCGCGCTGGCCGTCGGCAAGTACTGGGTGTGCAAGCGCGGGCCGGCCCACGCGGCCGAGGCCATGGAGTGCCTGGGCGGCAACGGCTACGTCGAGGAGTCGCAGCTGCCGCGGCTGTTCCGGGAGTCGCCGCTGAACGGCATCTGGGAGGGGTCGGGGAACGTGGCGGCGCTGGACGTGCTGCGCGCCCTGGGCCGCGAGCCGGAGGCCCTGGAGGCGTTCACGGACGAGGTCGCCCTCGCCGCCGGGGCGGACCGGCGCCTGGACGAGGCCGCCGACCGGCTGCGCAAGTCGCTGGGGGACCTGGCGGACGTCGAGTCCCGCGCCCGCCGCCTCGCCGAGGACATGGCCCTGGTCCTGCAGGGCTCCCTGCTCGTGCGGTACGCGCCCGCGGCCGTCGCCGACGCCTTCTGCGCCTCGCGGTTGTCCGGCGGAGGAGGCCGCGCCTTCGGTACGCTCCCTTCCGGACTGGATCTTGACACCGTCATCGGCAGGGTCACGCACCCCGGCCTCTGAACGGCGTATGTTCGCTCATGAACAGCTGATCGATCGAAGGGATATCGCCATGGCGACGACACGTACCGCGACGACCCAGTGGAAGGGCTCCCTGATGGAGGGCTCCGGCACGGTCTCGATGGACTCCTCCGGGGTGGGCACGTTCGACGTGTCCTGGCCCGCCCGGGCCGAGCAGCCGGGCGGCAAGACCTCTCCGGAGGAGCTGATCGCGGCCGCCCACTCGGCCTGCTTCTCGATGGCCCTCTCCCACGGCCTGGCCCAGGCGGGCACGCCGCCGCAGACGGTGGAGACGAAGGCCGACGTGACCTTCCAGCCGGGCGAGGGCATCACCGGGATCGTCATCTCCGTCCGCGCCCACGTCCCGGGCATCAGCGCCGAGGACTTCCAGACCGCGGCCGAGACGGCCAAGGCCAACTGCCCGGTGAGCAAGGCGCTGGCGGGCACCACGATCAGCCTCAACGCCGAGCTGCTGAGCTGATCCGCGCCCGGTCGTGACCGCGTGCGCCCGGGCCGGGCGCACGCGGTCACGGCCCGGGTGGCGGCGTCCGGCCGGCGGCCCCGCCGCCTCCGCGCCGCCTTCCCCGGCGCCCCCGGCGTCCCGGAGGGCGACGGGAGCGGCGCACCCGCACGCGAAGCCCGACCGGAGGAGAACAGGGAGACACATGCGCGAAGTCTGGCCGGGAGAGCCCTATCCCCTCGGCGCCACCTGGGACGGGGTCGGCACCGGTTTCGCCCTGTTCTCGGAGGTCGCCGAGCGGGTGGAGCTGTGCCTGTTCGACGACGACGGGCGCGAGGAGCGGGTCGACCTGCCCGAGGTGGACGGGTTCGTCTGGCACGGCTACCTGCCGGGCGTCATGCCGGGGCAGCGGTACGGCTACCGTGTGCACGGCCCCTTCGAGCCCTCCCAGGGGCACCGGTGCAACCCCAGCAAGCTCCTGCTGGACCCCTACGCCAAGGCGGTCGAGGGCGAGCTGGCCTGGGACGAGGCGCTGTTCTGCTACCGGTTCACCGACCCGTCGGCGCGCAACGACTACGACAGCGCGCCCTTCATGCCGAAGAACGTGGTGATCAACCCGTTCTTCGACTGGGGGACCGACCGGCCGCCGCGCACGCCGTACCACCAGACGGTGATCTACGAGGCGCACGTGCGCGGGCTCACCATGCGCCACCCGGCGGTGCCCGAGGAGCAGCGCGGCACCTACGCGGGGCTGGCCCACCCGGCGGTCATCGACCACCTGCTGAGCCTGGGCGTCACGGCGGTGGAGCTGATGCCGGTGCACCAGTTCGTGCCCGAGCACGCGCTGGTGGCCCGGGGGCTGACGAACTACTGGGGCTACAACACCATCGGCTTCTTCGCCCCGCACAACGGCTACGCCGCCAGCGGCCGGCGCGGTGAGCAGGTGCTGGAGTTCAAGGCCATGGTCAAGGCGCTGCACGAGGCGAACATCGAGGTCATCCTCGACGTGGTCTACAACCACACCGCCGAGGGCGACCACATGGGTCCCACGCTCTGCTTCCGGGGCATCGACAACGTCGCCTACTACCGGCTGCACGACGGCGACCGGCGCTACTACCTCGACTACACCGGCTGCGGCAACTCCCTCAACGTCCGCTCCCCGCACGCGCTCCAGCTCATCATGGACTCCCTGCGCTACTGGGTGCTGGAGATGCACGTGGACGGCTTCCGCTTCGACCTGGCCGCCGCGCTCGCCCGCGAGCTGCACGACGTCGACCGGCTGAGCGCGTTCTTCGACCTGATCCAGCAGGACCCGGTGATCTCGCAGGTGAAGCTGATCGCCGAACCGTGGGACGTGGGGCCCGGCGGCTACCAGGTGGGCAACTTCCCGCCGCTGTGGACCGAGTGGAACGGCAAGTACCGCGACACGGTCCGGGACTTCTGGCGGGGCAGCGGCTCGGCGCTGCCGGAGTTCGCCTCCCGGCTGACCGGCTCGGCCGACCTGTACGCCACCTCCGGCCGCCGCCCGGTCGCCTCCATCAACTTCGTCACCGCGCACGACGGGTTCACCCTCACCGACCTGGTCTCCTACGACCGCAAGCACAACGAGGCCAACGGGGAGGACAACCGGGACGGCACCGACGACAACCGGTCGTGGAACTGCGGCGCCGAGGGCCCGGTCGAGGACCCCGCGATCGTGCGGCTCCGCCGCCGCCAGCGGCGCAACTTCCTGGCCACCCTGTTCATCTCCCAGGGCGTGCCGATGCTGCTGGCCGGGGACGAGCTCGGCCGGACGCAGGGCGGCAACAACAACGCCTACTGCCAGGACAACGAGGTCTCCTGGATCGACTGGTCGCTGGCCAGGACCGAGGGCGACCTGCTCGACTTCGTCCGGGCCCTGTCGGAGCTCCGGCGCGAGCACCCGGTCTTCCAGCGGCGCCGGTTCTTCCGCGGCCGCGTGGCCCCCGACGGCGCGCGCGACATCGTCTGGCTCACCCCGGCCGGGGTGGAGATGTCGGCGGGCGACTGGCACACCGGTTACGCCAAGTCGCTGACGGTCTTCCTGAACGGCGACGCCATCACCGAGCCCGGGCCGCGCGGCGAGCGCATCGTGGACGACTCGTTCCTGCTGCTGATCAACGCCCACCACGAGGACATGGCCTTCACCCTGCCCGAGGCGCTGTACGGCGGCGCGTGGCGCACGGTGCTGGACACCGCCGACGAGGTCGTCTCGGGCGAGCCGTTCTCCGACGAGACCTGGACCCCGGGGTGCGTGGTGCCGGTGACCGCGCGCTCGATGCGGATCCTCCGCTGCCCCCGGTCCTGAGCCGGGTCCGCCCCCGGGCGGCGGCTGTGCCAGGGTGGGGGCATGCGCCTGATCCATCCCGTTCCTCCCTCCGGCCCGGCCCCCGGCGACCTCGACCCGGCCGGCCTCGCCCGTCTCTACGCCTATCCCGGCGGCCCCTGGCTGCGGGTCAACATGGTGGCCAGCGCCGACGGCGGGACCTGGCTGGCGGGGCTGTCCGGCGGGCTGTCCGGCGCGGGCGACCGGCGGGTCTTCGGGGTGCTGCGCGGGCTGTGCGACGTGATCCTGGCCGGGGCCGAGACGGTCCGCAGCGAGGGGTACGGCCCGGCCCGGCCGAGGGAGTCGTGGCGGGCGCTGCGTGAGGGCCGCCCGGCGGCCCCGGCGATCGCCGTGCTCACCCGCCGGCTGGAGCTGGACCTGGACTCCCCGCTGTTCACCGAGGCGGAGCCGGGCGCGCGGACGATCGTCGTCACCTGCGAGGCCGCCCCCGCGGACCGGCGCGCGCGGGCCGCCCGGCACGCCGACGTCATCGTGGCCGGGGACGGGCGGGTGGACCTGGCCGCCGCGGTCGAGGCGCTCGGCGAGCGGGGCCTGGAGCGGGTGCTGTGCGAGGGCGGGGCGCGGATCAACGGCCAGCTGGCCGCGGCGGACCTGGTCGACGAGCTCTGCCTGACGGTCAGCCCGATGCTGGTCGGCGGGAGCGCCGTCCGCGTCCTCGACGGCCCTGACGTGCTCACCCGGCTCCGCCTGGCCCACGTGCTGGAGGAAGACGGCTTCCTGTTCACCAGATATGTGCGATCTTCGTAACGGATCCGCTGGACACCGCCGCAAAGAGACGATATATCTCGACTATGGACAGATCACCCGGCGATGAGCTGCGTGCGGCGGTCGAGGCCCGCCGCGAACTCGGCCCCGAGTTCGAAGACTCCCTGATCGAGGGCTTCCTGGAGAAGATGGACGCCGAGATCGACCGGCGGGTGGACCAGCGCCTGGCGGCCCACACCCCCGCGATCCGCCCCTCGGTGGCGGCCGGGCAGCGGCTCGCGCTCTCCATCGTCTCGCTGAGCCTGGGCGTGCTGGCCACCGTCGGCCTCACCTTCGCCGGGGACGAAGGCATCTACGTGATCATTCTCATGTGGCTGGGCATCGTCGGGGTGAACTTCGCCTTCACCAGAGGCGGCCGGCCGAACGGCCCGCAGCGCTAGCCGGCCGCCTCCGGTCCGGAGGCGGTTCCGGTGCGGAG
>NZ_BAAAUT010000012.1:0-120283 GCF_039534085.1 Planomonospora alba | reverse complement strand
GGCGGTTCCGGTGCGGGGGCGGTTCCGGTGCGGGGGCGGTTCCGGTGCGGGGGCGGTTCCGGTGCGGGGGCGGCGGAGGCCCCGGGGCCCGGGGCGGTCGCGCCGCCACCCCCTTACACAAAACCGAATGCCGTTCTAGAGTCTGCCCATGAGCATCGGGATCACCGAGGAGCACCGGGCCCTCGCCGCCTCCGTCCGCGGCTTCGCCGAACGGCACGTCGCCGCCCGCGGCATGGAACACGAGCCCTTCCGCGCCGCCCTGGCCGCGCAGGGGCTGCTGGGACTGCACCTGCCCGAGGAGCACGGCGGGCAGGGCGGCGGCCTGGTGGAGCTGGCCGTCGCACTGGAGGCCCTCGGGCGGCACTGCACCCCCGGCTCCCACCTGCCCACCGTCCTCGCCTCGGCGCTCGTCGCCCGTTCCGGGTCCGCGCACGACCTGCTGGCCCCTCTGGCCTCCGGCGCCCTGACCGCCGCCGTCGCCCTGCCCGGCGGCGCCCGGGCGGCCTCCCCGGACGCGGCCGTCCTCGATGCGCCCTCCCCCGCCGCGGGCACACGCGCCGCAGCCGGCGCGGCCGGCTCCGAGGGGCACGACGGCGCCGGCCGGTTCCTGACCGCGCTCGGCTCCCCCGGCGCCGACCTCGTCGTCCTGCCGCTGCCCGACGGCCGGTGGGCCGCCCTCGACCGTTCCGACTGCGCGACCGCGCCTCTGGAGGGCGTCGACCCGACCCGCCCCCTGGCGGCGGTGGCGGCACGCGCCGTACCCGACGGGCGGGTGCTGGACGGGGTCACCGCGGAGCTCGTCGGCTCTCTGTCCGCCGTCCTGCTCGGCGCCGAGGCCTGCGGGGTGGCCGCCTGGGCGGTGGCCACCGCGGCGGACCACGCCAAGGTGCGCGAGCAGTTCGGCCGCCCGATCGGCCAGTTCCAGGGGGTCAAGCACCGGTGCGCCGCGATGCTCGTCGCCCTCGAACAGGCCCGGGCGGCCGTGTGGGACGCCGCCCGCGCCCTCGACGCCGGCACCGGACCCGCCCGCGCGGGCACCGTACCGCCCTCCCCGGCCGCCGGCTCCGGCTCCGGCGGGGACGCCCCCGGGGGGCGGTCCGGGGAGACCGCGCTGGCGGTGGCCGCGGCCGGCGTGCTCGCCGCGGACGCGGCCGTGCGGTGCACGGCGGACGCGATCCAGGTCCTGGGCGGGATCGGCTACACCTACGAGCACGACGCCCACCTCTACTACCGCCGCGCGCTGTCGCTGCGGGCGCTGAGCGGCGACCCCGGCGCGTGGGCCGAGCGGGCGGCCGCCCTGGCGACCGGCGGGGCGCGCCGGACGGCGGAACCGGACCTGCCCGAGGAGGCCGAGGCGTTCCGGCAGGAGATCCGGACCGCCGTCGCCTCCCTCGCCGCGGAGGATCCGCTGACCCGGCTGGCCCGCTTCGCCTCGGAGGGCTGGCTCATGCCGTACCTGCCCCGGCCGTGGGGGCGCGCGGCCTCCCCGCTGGAGCAGGTCGTCATCCGCCAGGAGTTCCGCGCCGCGGGGGTCAGGCGCCCCAACCTGGGCATCGCCGCCTGGGCCGTTCCGTCCATCGTCCGGTACGGCACGCCGGAGCAGCGGGAGCGCTTCCTGCCGAAGACCTTCACCACCGAGCTGAAGTGGTGCCAGCTCTTCAGCGAGCCCGGCGCCGGCTCCGACCTCGCCTCGCTGTCGACCAAGGCCGTGCGGGTCGAGGGGGGCTGGTCGCTGAGCGGCCAGAAGATCTGGACCTCCCTGGCCCAGTACGCCGACTGGGGCATCTGCCTGGCCAGGACCGACCCCGACGCCCCCAAGCACGAGGGCATCACCTACTTCCTGGTCGGCATGTCCTCCCCCGGGGTCACCGTCCGGCCGCTGAAGGAGATCAACGGGGACGAGATCTTCAACGAGGTCTTCCTCGACGACGTCTTCGTCCCCGACGAGCTGGTGGTCGGGGAGGTCGGCCAGGGCTGGCGGGTCGCCCGCGACACCCTCTCCCACGAGCGCGTCGCCCTCGGCGACTCCTGGGGGCCCGGCTCGCAGCACACCGACATGGTCGAGCTGATCGGCAGGCTCGGCGGCCCGGCGGCGCTCCGCCCGGCCGCCGTGGAGCAGGCCGGACGGCTGTGGGCCGAGGGCCAGGCGATCTCCGCCCTGGGCCTGCGCGTCACCCTCTCCCAGCTGGCCGGCGGCGACTCCGGGACCGCCTCCAGCGTCCGCAAGCTCCTCGGCATGCGCCACGCGCAGGCGGTCTCCGAGTTCTGCTGGTCGCTCGATCCCGCCTCGCGCCACTGGAACCGGATGGTCCTCGCCACCCGGGCCTTCACCATCGGCGGCGGGACCACCGAGATCCAGCTGAACATCATCGGCGAGCGGGCCCTGGGCCTCCCCCGCGACCCGTGACGGCCCCCGCGGCCCGCCCGGCCCGCGCTCCCGGGTCCGCCGGGGGGACGCCGGACGGATGGTGGGCGCGGGCGAGGTGGGCGTAGACGATCGTGTTGCCCGTGTAGCTGCGCGCCGCGCGGTCGAAGACGCCGCCGCAGGTGACCAGGCGGAGCGCGGCGTAGTCCACGTCGCCGTAGACGCGGACCGCGGGGAAGGCGTCCTTGGCGGCGTGCTCGCGCCGGTCCACCACGAAGACCGCCACGGACCCGTCGGCGCGCAGCACCTGCACCTGGTCCCCGCGCCGGAGCCGGTCGAGCCGGGCGAAGACGGCGGGACCGGTGCGGGTGTCGAGATGACCGGTGATCACGGCGGGCCCGCGCTCGCCCGGGGTGGGGCCGAGGCCGTACCAGCCGGCGAGGTCGGGGGCGTCCAGGGGCGGGTTCTCGATGGCGCCGCCGGCGTCGAGGCCGAGCCGCATCACCCGGGCGGTCACCCCGATCCGGGGGATGTGCACGAGCATCGGCGGGGAGGCGCGCATCGGCCGGGCGAACGTGTGCACCAGCGTGCCGCCGGACTCGACCGGCACGATCGGGCGCCGCGACAGGCCCTCCCGCGCCGCGGGGTGCCCGGCCCGCGCCGGGACCGCCTCCCCGGCGGGGTGCGGCAGTCCCTCCTCGGCGAGGATGTGCGCGGTGCCGAGCCCGCACAGCAGCAGGCCGGACCCCACGGCGAGGACGGCCGCGCCGAGGGCGGGCCGCCGCGCGCGCCCCGGCACCGGCTACGCGCGGACCGGCCGCCTGCGCCGTACGGCGAGGCCGGCCAGTCCGGCTCCCAGCAGCAGCGCCGCGCCGCCGGCGGCGAACGGCAGGAGGGACGGCTCCGGGGCGAGGCCGCCGCCACCGGTCTGCGGGGCGCCCTCGGGGATCCTGCGCCGCTCGTCCCTGGCGGGATCCCAGGAGGCGGGCAGGGACGCCTCGGGGGAGGCCCCCTCCCCCGGACCGCCGGGCACCGTGCCGGAGGTGGCGGAGACGCCGCCCGGCTTCTCCGGGACCTCCTTGTCGGGGAGGTCCTTGTCCGGGTAGCCCTTGTCCCAGCCGTCCTTGTCCCAGCCGTCCTTGTCCCAGCCGTCCTTGTCCCAGCCGTCCTTGTCCCAGCCGTCCTTGTCCGGCGGCTCCGCGCCGGCGCCGTCCCCGTCCTTGCCGGAGCCCCCGGAGTGCCCGCCCTTCGGCGGACCGTCGTCCGGGGAGCCGCCGGTCCCGGCGACGGAGCCGCCGGACCAGGCGGAACCCGCCCCCGAGCCGTCCGCCCACGATCCGCCCTGCCCGCTCGACGGGCCGCCGCCGGAGCCGTACGCCTCGGCGCCGCCGTGCGCCGCCGGGCCGTCCGTACCGGAGGCGCACGGCGGCAGGACCGTCTGGCACCGGGCGGACAGGCCGTGCCCGCCCCCCGGTGGAACCTGGGCGGCGGCCGTACCGGTCCCCGCCGCCGCGACGCCTCCGAGTGAGAGCGCCGCCACCGCACCTGCCACCGCGAAACCCCGCACTCGCGCGCTACCCACAGTTCTCCCCCGGTGCCGATGTGTCCGCGTGCTCCGATGCACGGCCGAGCTTCGTGGACCATTGGAGCAGCAGGCAAGCGGTGTGATCGCGGAACGGCCGATCGCTTACCCGGGGGCGGCGCAGTCTTTGCCGGGCCGCCCGTTTCGGCGGCCCGGGCCCGCTCCACCGCCTGCGACGGGGCCGGGGAGGGCGGGTCCGTCCCGGAGGCGCCGCGGCGGCGGGACCGGGCTCTCGACGGGACGGACCGCATGAGGCCGCCCGTCCCGCTCTCCGGTCCCGGGCGCTGGCGCGCCACCCGGCCGGCGGCATCCTGCCGTCCCGTTGGTCCTCGCGACGGCCGGACAGACGACCTCATCCTCATCTGGAAGGTTGAAAACCCCCCACATCAACTACAGACGCCGGACGAGGCGTCCCAGGATGCTCCACCGCCAAGATCTTTCTTCCCTTCCACGGCGTTCGCGTAGAGTCGGGGCATGGACAAGGTGGTCAAGAGCGACGCCGAGTGGCGCGCGCAACTCTCCCCCGAGGAGTTCCACGTGCTCCGCCGGGCGGGCACCGAGCGCCCCTTCACCGGCGAGTACGTCGACACCAAGACCGTCGGCGTCTACCGCTGCCGCGCCTGCGGCGCCGAGCTGTTCCGGTCGGAGACCAAGTTCGAGAGCCACTGCGGCTGGCCCAGCTTCTACGAGCCGTCCGAATCGGACGCGGTCACCCTGATCGAGGACCGCTCCCTGGGCATGGTCCGCACCGAGGTCCGCTGCGCCCGCTGCGACTCCCACCTCGGCCACGTCTTCCACGGCGAGGGTTACGACACGCCCACCGACGACCGCTACTGCATCAACTCCGTCTCGCTGAGGCTGGAGCCCGCCGAGTGACCCCGGCCCGCCCTGGCGGGAGCGTCCGTGCGGGGCGGCGCACTCCACCTCCAAGGTGAGGTGACGCGCGGTCCCCGCGCGGGTAAAACAACTACACAGAGTGCGTGAAGATCATCGCAGAGTGGTCGTTCCAGGGGGCCGCCGTGCATCTCCGCCACAGGTGGGAGATCATCGAGAGCATCGGCAGGGTGATCACTCAACGCTGCCAAGTGTGCGGTAAGACCCGCGTCAGAGTGCGGTGACCCGCCGGAGGGCTCCGTGGCGCGCCGGGCTCACCCTTCGGGTTCGGGATGGGTGACCCGGCAGCTGGAGTCGTCGGGCCCCAGCACGTTGGCCAGCACCGGGTTGCCGTTCTCGCCGAACCTCGCCTGGACGAAGACCACGGGCTCCTCCTCGCCGAGTTCCTCGGCGAGGTAGTCCAGGCCCGTCTCGCACAGCTTGATCGCCTGCTTGGAGTTGTCCGCGGACTCGGGCAGGTCCGTGTAGATCCGCAGGTAGCCGCCGACCATGCGGATGTCCCTCACCCGGTCCATCGCCTCGTTCCGCTGGAAGTAGGCGATCGCCCGGGTGTCGGTGTGCCTGGAGCGCCCCGCCGCCTTGACCTCCTTGGCCGACTGGCCCTTCTTCCCTTCGCCGGGCCCGTCGGCCTCGGGCTCGACCGCGCCCGGCTCCCGCCCGGCCGTCCTCCCGGGGCCGGTCTCCCCCCGGCCGGGCGCCCCTCCGGATCCCGTCGCCCCGGACCTCTGCCCGTCCGGGGCCGCGGACCCGTCCGCACCCGGCCCGGCGGCCCGGCTCCTCCCGGAGTCCTCGCGCGCCCCGGCCCCGCCGGCGGCCCGCTCCTTTCCCGCGGGCGCTCCGGAGCCCGTGCCGTCGAGCTCGGCCGTCACCATGGAGGAGCGCCGCCCACCCGCGGCGGGCGGGGCGGCGGTCGGGGAGGACACCGCGGAGGCCACCGCGTCCGGCGCCCCTCCCGGCGGCACGGCCGCCCGCGCCTGCGGGGCCCCGGCCGCCCCGCCGGGCGCCCGCCCTGCCCCGAACGGCGAACCCGCGACCACGACGCCGGTGACCGCCACCGCCACCGCGGCGGCGCCGACGTACAGCTCGATCGCCCGCGACCGGGCCTTCTTCCTCCGGTGCCCGCCCCTGTGCCGCCTGGAACGCACCGGACCTCCGCCCCTCGTCACCCTCGGCCTCACACGACAGGAGATTTTTCCTGAGTATGACAAAGATTTGACGAGAGGCCGCCCTTTTCCGGCAGAGCTTTGCCTCCGCTGCGGCCTTCCCTTACGGGAGCGCGGCGACCAGCTCGCTCACCGGCTTGCGGACGCCGGTGTAGAAGGGCACCTCCAGCCGGGTGTGCCGCCGCGCCTCGGCCCCGCGCAGGGTGCGCATCAGGTCGACGATGCGGTGCAGCTCGTCGGCTTCGAAGGCCAGCATCCACTCGTAGTCGTTCAGCGCGAAGGAGGAGACCGTGTTGGCCCGGACGTCGGGGTAGTCGCGGGCCATCATGCCGTGCTCGGCGAGCATCCGGCGGCGGTCGGCGTCGTCCAGCAGGTACCACTCCAGGGAGCGGACGAACGGGTACACGCACACGTAGCCGCGCGGCTCCTCCTCGGCGAGGAACGCCGGGACGTGCGACTTGTTGAACTCCGCCGGGCGGTGCAGCGCCATCGCCGACCAGACCGGCGTGGTCAGCCGCCCCAGGTCGGTGCGGCGGAAGCGGGAGTAGGCCTCCTGCAGGTCCTCGGGGGCCGGCGCGTGCCACCAGAACATGAAGTCGGCGTCGGCGCGGAAGCCGGCGACGTCGTAGACGCCGCGGGTCACCACGTCCTTCTCGGCCAGCTGCGCCAGGAGATCCTCGACCTCTCCGGCCATGCCCTCCCGGCTGGCCGGGCAGGCGTCGGTCAGCCGGAAGACCGACCACATCGTGTAACGGATCACCTGGTTCAGATCGCGCGCTTTGGGCCGCTGGTTCGCGTCCGTCGTTCTCACCCTCTCGTGAAGAGTCTGCTCCCCCGCCCCTCAAATCTATCGGGGCAGGTGACCGGTCCGTTCCCGGGCCGGGCCTCCGCGGCGGCCCCGGCGGCCCCAGGGACCTCCAGCCCCCGGGGCGCCTCAGGCCACCGAGGAGCCGCTCTCCCGGGAGCCCAGGTGGTCCAGGACCCGGGCCGCCGCCGTACGGGCGGTGGCGATGCAGGCGGGGATGCCGACGCCGTCGTAGGCGGCGCCGCACAGGGCCAGGCCCGGCTGCTCGGCGACCGCGGCGCGGATGCGGGCGACCCGGTCCAGGTGGCCCACGTTGTACTGCGGCAGGGAGCCGCCCCAGCGGGTCACCCGGGAGTCGAGGGGCAGCCCGCGCACCCCCAGGATCTCGGCCGTCTCCGCCATGGCGAGGGCGACCAGTTCGGCGTCGTCGCGCTGGAGCACCGCCTCCTCACCGAGCCGCCCGATCGAGCAGCGCAGCAGGATCAGGTTGGGGTCGGCCTCGGCCAGGTGCGGCCACTTGACCGAGCTGAACGTCGCGGCCTTGACCGCGCGTCCCTCCACCGGCGGGACGAGGTAGCCGGTCCCGGACGGAGCCTGCGGGAACGCCGCCCGCGGGTAGGCCAGGGTGACGATGGCCATGCTGGCGTACTCGATCCTGGCCAGCTCCGCCGCGGCCCTGGGCACCTCGTCTGCGAGCATGCGGCCCGCCGCGGTCGCCGGTGCGGCGACGACCACCGCGTCGGCCTCGACGATCTCCGGCTCGGGCACCGGCCCGGTGACCAGGCGCCAGCCGCTCCCGGCCCGGCGCAGCTGGCGGACCGTCACCCCGGTCCGGATCTCCGCGCCGGAGGCGGCGGCGACCGCCTCGGGCAGGCCGCCCATGCCCTGGCGGAGCGTGGCGAAGACGGGCCCGGCGTCCTTGGGCGCCTCCGCGCCGAGCCTGCGGGCGGCGGCGAGCAGCGAGCGCTCGGAGCGGGCGACGGCGGCGATCCTCGGCATCGTCGCGTCGAGGGAGAGCGCCTCCGCCCGGCCCGCGTAGACGCCGCCCAGGAGCGGCTCGACCAGCCGGTCGACCACCTCGCTCCCCATCCGGGCGCGGACGTAGGCGGCCACCGAGACGTCGGTGGTGACGAGCGTGGGCGGCAGGATCTGGTCCAGCGGCACCCGGGCGAGGCCCGCGGGGCTGAGCAGGCCCGACCTGGCCAGCGCGAGCAGGTCGCCCGGGACGCCCATGATCTGCCCCTTCGGCAGGGCGCGCAGCCTGCCGCCGACCAGCAGGCTCGCCTGGGCGTCACCGGGGTGCCTCAGCTCCCCGGCCAGCCCGACCGCCCGGGCCAGGTCCTTGCCCTCCGGCCGCCGCACGAGCATCGCCTCGGCTCCGGCGTCGACCGGGACACCGGCCACCTCGCTCGTGTGGAGCTTGCCGCCGATCCGCGGGGCGCTCTCCAGGACGGTCACCCGTACGTCCGCGTCGCCCTGCCGCAAGTGCCACGCCGCGGCCAGGCCGGCGATCCCGCCGCCGACCACCACCACATGGCTCCGCTTCCCTTCCATGACTCCTGACCGTACCGCCCTCGCGGGCCGGTCCGTATCGTGCCCCGCCCCGGCCGCCCGGGGAACGTGACGGCATCGTGACCCGTCCCGCAGAACCCGCCCGGGAAGGCCTCCGTCTCCCAGGACATGACCACATTCCGGTACGGCCCGCGACTGGTGATCCCCCTCGCGGGCCTGGCATTGCTCACGGCGGCCTGCGGCGGCGCGGAGAACGCGAGCGGGGCCGCCCCCGTCCCGGCCGCCTCCGCGCCGGCGGGCGGGTCCGGCGAGGCGGGGACCGACCGGGCCGGGGACGTCACCGCCGAGTCCGCGCAGGACGCCGGGGCGCCCAGGCGGCAGACCGGGCAGGTGGAGGCGGTCCCGACCGAGCGGGCCATCGTCTACACCGGGGAGTTGACCGTGCGCGCCGGGGACGTGGCGGCAGCGGCCGACACGGCCAAGCGGATCGTCGCCTCGGCCGGGGGGTACCTCTCCCAGGAGAGGTCGGACGCCTTCCGCGGCGGCGAGGCCTCCTCCACCCTCGTCTTCAAGATCCCGCCGGCGGGCTATCCCCGTGTCGTCGACCGGCTCGGCAAAGAGCTGGGCGAGCGGGAGTCGCTCCAGCAGAACACCGAGGACGTGACCGAGGAGGTCGCCGACGTCGAGAGCCGGCTGAAGTCGGCGGAGTCCGCGCTGGACTCGCTGCGCGAGCTGCTGAAGCGGGCCGAGACGATCGGCCAGGTGCTGGAGGTCGAGCGGGAGATCGCAGACCGCGAGGCGGAGCTCGAGTCGCTCCAGGCCCGGCAGCGGAAGCTGGCTTCGCTCACGGGCATGGCGACGCTGACGCTGAACCTGATCGGCCCGGCGGCCGAGGCGCCCGAGCCTCCGGAGGAGGAGACCGGCGGCTTCCTCAGCGGGCTGGAGGCGGGCTGGAACGCCTTCGTCACCGCCCTCCGGATCGGCCTGACGATCCTCGGGGCGCTGCTCCCCTGGCTGCTGGTGATCGTGCCGGTCTGGGCGGCGGTGGTCTTCTGGCACCGCCGCCGGAGGGCGCGCGCCGTACCGGACGGCGGTCCCGCCGGCCCGGAACAGCGCTCCCCGGGACCGGACGCGCCGGAACCGGACGCGCCGGGACCGGGCTCGCCGGACCGGTGGGGCCTCGCACGGCCGGGGGCGGCCCCGGCGGCCCCGGGCGCTCAGCGGGCGGAGGAGCGGTGCACGAGGTCGGTGAGGCGGGCCAGCTGGTCGGGGTCGGTGCCGGGCAGCACGCCGTGGCCGAGGTTGAACACGTGCCCCTCGGCCTTGGCCCCCCGGGCGAGCACGTCGGCCGCGCGGCGCTCGACGACCTCCCAGGGGGCGAGCAGGAGCGCCGGGTCCAGGTTGCCCTGGAGCGCCTTGCCGGGGCCGACCCGGCGGGCCGCCTCGTCGAGCGGGACCCGCCAGTCGACGCCCACCACGTCCGCCCCCGCCTCGCCGAGCAGGCCGAGCAGCTCTCCGGTGCCGACGCCGAAGTGGATGCGCGGGACGTCCAGGTCGGCCAGTCCTGCGAAGATGCGGCCGCTGTAGGGCAGGACGAACTCGCGGTAGTCCTCGGGCGCGACGGCCCCGACCCAGGAGTCGAACAGCTGCACGGCCGAGGCCCCGGCGGCGATCTGGATGCGCAGGAAACCGAGGGTGATCTCCGTCAGCCGGTCCATCAGGGCGTGCCACAGCCGCGGCTCGCCGTACATCATGGCCTTGGTGCGGTCGTGGTTCTTGGAGGGGCCGCCCTCGATGAGGTAGGAGGCGAGGGTGAACGGCGCGCCCGCGAAGCCGATGAGCGGGGTGGCGCCCAGCTCGCCGGTCAGGGCCCGGACCGCCTCGGTGACGTAGGGGACGTCGCCGGGCTCGATCGGGCGCAGCGCCCGCAGCGCGTCGGCGTCCCTGACCGGGGCGGCCACCACCGGGCCGACGCCGGGCTTGATGTCGAGGTCGATCCCGATCGCCTTGAGCGGGACCACGATGTCGCTGAAGAAGATGGCCGCGTCCACCCCGTAGCGGCGGACCGGCTGCAGCGTGATCTCCACGATCAGCTCGGGGGTGGCGCAGGCCTCGAGCATGGGCACCCCCTCGCGCACGGCCCGGTACTCGGGCAGCGACCGGCCCGCCTGGCGCATGTACCACACCGGCGTGCGGGAGACGGGCTGGCGGCGGCAGGCGCGCAGGAACGGGGAGTCGGCAAGCTCGGGATTCACCATCCCAGGGTGCCATGCCCGCCACGCGGTCCGGCACCCGCCCGGCGGCGGCGCGCCGCCGCACGCGACGCCGCTCCGGGGGAAGATGGCGGGGATCCCGGGAGCCCGCGGAGAAAGACATCAATGAAATTCATCCCATTCGGGCGTTCTGTCCGGAAAAGAGCCGGCACCCCGACGGCCCCGATCCGGCGAGGCCGCGCGCGGCGATCATGTTTGCGGGTACAGTTCCTCCCATCGGTGGACCAGGGGCGGCTCCCGGCCGATCCAAATGTTCGCCAAATGACCGCGCGGCGTCGATTCCGGCACCACTTTGAGGACACGCCGAGCACGTTGCGCGGAATTGTCGGCGCGACGTGCCAACGTCGGACCACGACCCGACGAAAGGCCGTGTGCGATGACCACGATGTGGAATTCACCCGAACGCCGCGGTGAGCACTGCGTCTCCTGTGCCGCCGAGCGGGTTCTCGAGCAGCCGCCCTGCTCCGACGGCCACGAACCGGGCGGGTGCCCCGAATGGTCCTGCGTCGAATGCGGTCACGCGTCGTTCCCGGGAGATCCGGACGGCTCCGGCGCGCCCGCCCCCGACCGGTCGACGGCATCGGTTTGATCGGCTCCGATGGCACCTACGAACACCCCGATGGTCCCCATGCACTCAGTTTCGACCTACTCTTCCGATATGACCCTCGGTGACGCGCCGTCCGCCCCCGCCGCCTTCCGGCGTGCGGTGGCCACCCTGCGCCCGGCCGAGGTCAGGCCGGAGATCGAGCTGGAGGACATCCCCGCACCGCAGCGCCTGGCCCCCTACTCGGCGGCCATCGGCGCCTCGGTCTACCGCGACGACGACGAGCTCGCGGTCGGGCGCCTCATCGTGCTCTACGACCCGGACGGCCAGCGCGGCTGGGACGGCCACTTCCGGCTGGTCGCGTACGTCCGGGCGGACATGGAGCCGGAGATCACCGAGGACCCGCTGCTCGGCCCCGTCGCGTGGAGCTGGCTCACCGAGTCGCTCGACGCGCACGCCGCCGGCTACGCCGCCGCCGGGGGCACCGTCACCCGGGCGGTCTCCGAGGGCTTCGGCAACAAGTCCGACGACCCGGTGACCACCGAGCTCGAACTGCGCGCCTCCTGGTCCCCCCGGGAGGAGGATCTCTCCGGCCACGTCGCCGCCTGGTGCGACCTGATGTGCCTGGCGGCGGGCATTCCCCCTCTGCCCTCGGGCGTGGCGACCCTGTCGCCGCGCCGCCGTGAAGATCCGGAGTCCTTCAGAACGTGACCGACGAGACGACGATCGTTCCACTGCTGGAGCCTCGGGAGGGTATCCCGCCCGTCATCGAGGACCCGGCCGGCCTCGCGCGCGTCGTGCGCGCCTTCGCCGAGGGCACCGGGCCGGTCGCCGTGGACGCCGAGCGGGCCTCGGGTTACCGCTACAGCAGCCGGGCCTACCTGGTGCAGCTGCGCCGCGCGGGCGCCGGCAGCGCCCTGATCGACCCGGTCCGCTGCCCCGACCTGTCCGAGCTGGACGCGGCGCTGGCCGGTGCCGAGATCGTGCTGCACGCCGCCTCCCAGGACCTGCCGTGCCTGGCGGAGCTCGGCTTCCGCCCGCGGGCGCTGTTCGACACCGAGCTCGCCGGGCGGCTGCTCGGCTACGAGCGCGTGGGGCTCGGCATGATGGTGGAGAACGTCCTCGGCCTCCGGCTGGAGAAGGGCCACTCGGCCGCCGACTGGTCCACCCGCCCGCTCCCGGAGGACTGGCTGCGCTACGCGGCGCTCGACGTCGAGGTCCTGATCGAGCTCCGGGACGTCCTGTACGAGCAGCTGGAGGCGCGCGGGAAGCTCGCCTGGGCCCAGGAGGAGTTCGCCGCGGTGCTGGCCTACCGGTCGCCGGGGCCGCGCGCCGACCCGTGGCGGCGCACCTCCGGCATCCACAAGGTCCGCTCGCTGCGCGGGCTGGCCGTGGTCCGGGAGCTGTGGGCGCTGCGCGACTCCCTGGCCCGCGAGGCCGACCTGGCACCGGGCCGGGTGCTGCCCGACTCGGCGATCGTCGCCGCGGCCCTGGAGCTGCCCCGCACCACCAAGGCCCTCACCGAGATCCCCGCCTTCACCGGCCGCAGCGCCCGCCGCCACCTGCGCGACTGGCTGGCGGCGATCACGCGGGCCCGCGGGCTGCCGGAGTCCCAGCTGCCCCAGCCCAGCGCCCCCGGGGACGGCCCGCCGCCCGCCAACCGCTGGATGGACCGCGACCCTGCCGCGGCCCGGCGCCTGGCCGCGGCCCGGGCCGCCGTCGCCGCGCTCGCCGACGAGCACGGCATGCCGACGGAGAACCTCCTCCAGCCGGACGCCGTGCGCCGTCTGACCTGGGAGCCGCCCTCGGTCCTCGACGAGGCGGCCGTCGCGGCCCGGCTGCGCGAGCTGGGCGCCCGCGAGTGGCAGATCGCCCTGACCGTCGGTCCGCTGGTCGACGCCCTCACCCGGCTGGAGGCCCGAGGGGAGGCCTGACACCGGCGCGATGCCGGGCCCGGCCGGGCCCGGCGCCGCCGGGAAGGCGCTTGCCCACAAGGCCTGACCTGCCGTACGGTGGTCAGGAAAGCGCTTTCCATAGGAGGCTCGGAGAGAATGTCCCCCCGAAGCATCGGCGTCGTGATGAACGGTGTCACCGGCCGCATGGGTTACCGCCAGCACCTGGTCCGCTCGGTCCTGGCGATCAATGAGCAGGGCGGGGTCGCCCTGTCCGACGGGAGCCGGGTCCTGCTCAGGCCGGTGCTGGTGGGCCGGAACCCCGACAAGCTGGCCAAGCTCGCCGCCGACCACGGCATCGCCGACTGGACCACCGACCTCGACGCGGCCCTGGCCGTCGAGGAGAACCAGATCTACTTCGACGCGCAGGTCACCCAGGCCCGCGTCAAGTCCGTGCTCAAGGCGATCGAGGCCGGCAAGCACGTCTACACCGAGAAGCCCACCGCCGAGACCGTCGAGGAGGCGGTCGCGCTGGCCCAGGCCGCCGAGGCCAGGGGCATCAAGAACGGCGTGGTGCAGGACAAGCTGTTCCTGCCGGGCCTGCTCAAGCTCAAGCGCCTGATCGACGGCGGCTTCTTCGGCCGCATCCTGTCGGTGCGCGGCGAGTTCGGCTACTGGGTGTTCGAGGGCGACTGGCAGTCCGCCCAGCGCCCGTCGTGGAACTACCGGACCGAGGACGGCGGCGGCATCGTCCTCGACATGTTCCCGCACTGGGCCTACGTGCTGGAGAACCTGTTCGGCCGCGTCCGCTCGGTCTACGCCCAGACCGCCACCCACATCCCCGAGCGCGTGGACGAGCGGGGCGAGACCTACGCCGCCACCGCCGACGACGCCGCCTACGGCGTCTTCGAACTGGAGGGCGGGATCATCGCGCAGATCAACTCCTCCTGGTGCGTCCGGGTCAACCGCGACGAGCTGGTGGAGTTCCAGGTGGACGGCACGCACGGCAGCGCCGTCGCCGGCCTGCGCAACTGCCGCTTCCAGCACCGGGCCGGCACGCCCAAGCCCGTCTGGAACCCCGACCTGCCCGTCACCGCGCGCTTCCGCGACGACTGGCAGGAAGTGCCCGACAACGACGAGTTCGACAACGGCTTCAAGATCCAGTGGGAGATGTTCGTCCGCCACGTGGTCGAGGACGCGCCGTTCCCGTACGACTTCGCCTCCGGCGCGCGCGGCGTGCGGCTCGCCGAGCTGGGCCTGCGCTCCTCCGCCGAGGGCCGCCGCCTGGAGGTCGGGGCGTGACGTCGATCGTCCTCCCCGGCGGGGAGTACACCCTGCGCGAGCCGGTGGCCTGGGAGCGGCCCGCCGGACCGCCGCAGAGCCGGATCGTCTACGCCGCCGCCCACGTCGTCGCCGACCCCCTCGGCGACAACACGCCCGGTTCCCCGGCCGCCGTCGACTGGGACGCCACGCTGCGCTTCCGCCGCCACCTGTGGTCGCACGGCCTGCGCGTCGCCGACGCCATGGACACCGCCCAGCGGAACATGGGTCTGGACTGGGCCGCCACGAGCGAGCTCATCCGGCGCAGCGCGGCCGAGGCGGCCGGGTTCGGAGACCCGGCCGCGCTGGTGGCCTGCGGCGCCGGCACCGACCACGCCCCGGACGCCGGGACGCTGGAGGCGGTCACCGCCGCCTACACCGAGCAGATCGAGACCGTGCGCGAGGCGGGTGCCGGGGTCATCGTCATGGCCAGCCGGCAGCTGGCCCGCATCGCGCGCGGCCCGGAGGACTACCACGCGGTCTACGGCAAGCTGCTCTCGCAGGCCGACCGGCCGGTGATCCTGCACTGGCTGGGCGAGATGTTCGACCCGAACCTGGCCGGTTACTGGGGTTCGCGGGACGTGGCGGAGGCCACCGCGTCGTTCCTGGAGCTGATCCGCGAGCACGCGCCGGTGGTGGACGGGGTCAAGGTCTCGCTGCTGGACGCCGAGCACGAGATCGCGCTCCGGGCGGCGCTGCCGGAGGGCGTGAAGCTCTACACCGGCGACGACTTCAACTACCCGTCGCTGATCGCCTCGGGCAGCCACGCGCTGCTGGGTATCTTCGACGCGATCGCCCCGGCCGCCGCGGCGGCCCTGGCGGCGCTCGACGCCGGGGACCTCGCCCGCTACGAGGAGATCATGGCGCCGACGGTCCCGCTCTCACGGAAGATCTTCGAGGCGCCGACGTACAACTACAAGACCGGCATCGTCTTCCTGGCCTGGCTCAACGGCCACCAGGACGCCTTCGCGATGGTCAACGGCGCCCAGGCGGCCCGGTCGCTGCCGCACCTGGCCGAGGTGTTCCGGCTGGCCGACGCGGCGGGGCTGCTGTCCGACCCCGAGCTGGCCGTGCGCCGGATGCGGACGCTGCTGGAGGTGCACGGGCTGTGAGCCGCCTGTCCCTCAACCAGTGGACGACCAAGCGCTGGTCGGTGGCCGAGGCCGTCGACGGCTGCGTACGGCACGGCGTCGAGGCCATCGGCCTGTGGCGGCAGGACGTCGCCGCGCAGGGCCTGGACGAGACCGTGAAGCTGGTGGCCGACGCCGGGCTGCGCGTGTCGTCGCTCTGCCGGGGCGGTTTCCTCACCTCCGGTGACGCCGCCGCCCTGGACGACAACCGCCGGGCGATCGACGAGGCGGCCGCCCTGGGCGCCGCGTGCCTGGTCATGGTGGTCGGCGGGCTGCCCGGCGTGGTGCCCGGCGAGCCGCTGGAACGTTTCGACCGGGACCTCGCCGGGGCCCGGGAGCGGGTCGCCGAGGCGCTGGCCGTGCTGGCGCCGTACGCGGGCGAGCGCGGCGTGCGGCTGGCGCTGGAGCCGCTGCACCCGATGTACTGCGCCGACCGGGCCGTGCTGTCCACCCTGGCGCAGGCGCTCGACCTGGCCGAGCGGCACCCGGCCGAGCAGGTCGGGGTCGTCGTCGACACCTTCCACGTGTGGTGGGACCCGCAGGTGCTGGAGCAGATCGCTCGGGCCGGGGAGCGGATCGCCTCCTACCAGGTGTGCGACTTCCTGCATCCGCTCCCGCAGGACGTGCTGCTCGGCCGGGGGGTGATGGGCGACGGAGTGATCGACTTCGCGCCGCTGACCGCGGCCGTGACCGCGGCGGGCTACACCGGCGACATCGAGGTGGAGATCTTCAACGCCGACGTGTGGGCCGCCGACCCCGACGAGGTCCTGGCGCGGGTGAAGGCCCGGTTCGGCGAGCTCGTCGCCGCCTGACGTCCGCGCCCTCGCGGCGCACCCGCGCGGGTGCGCCGCCCGGCCGCACCGCCCGGCCGCCGCCGGATCAGCCGGCCGGGCGGTCCGGGCCCTCCGGTGCCGGAGGGCCGGGCTCCGCCCGCGCGCCGGGGTTCTCCTCCCCCGGCGCGCGGGCTCATCCGACGGCGATGCTCCGGGTGGGGCAGTGGGAGCGCGCCCGGCGCACCGCGTCGTGCAGCTCCGCGGGCGGGCTCGGGTCCAGCAGGACCACGAGCCCGTCCTCCTCTCCCTGGGCGAAGACCTCGGGCGCCGCCAGCACGCACTGCCCGGCGCCGCAGCAGCCGTCCCGGTTCACGGTGATCCTCATGGCGACCTCCCGGCCTCCTCCCTCCGCGGCCTCCGCGGCGCCGCTCACCAGGTCACCGGGAGGGCGACCAGCCCGTGGATCGCGGCGTTCTCCCGCACGGGCACCTCGGCCGGCGGCACGGCCGTCCGCAGCCCGGGGAAGCGCCGCAGCAGCCCCTGGAGGGCGATCTCCAGCTCCAGCCGGGCGAGGTTCTGCCCCAGGCACTGGTGGGGGCCGAAGCCGAGCGCCACGTGCGCGGTCTTGGGGCGGGTGACGTCGAGCCGGTCGGGATCCGGGCAGAGCGCGGGGTCGCGGTTGGCCGCCGAGAGCGAGGTCAGGGCGAACTCCCCCGCCTTGATCTCCTGCCCGCCCAGCACCAGGTCCTCCTTGGCCATCCGGAACATCACCAGGTCGACGATCGACAGGTGGCGCAGCAGCTCGTCGGCGGCGCCCTGCGCCCCCTCGCGGACCCGGGCCAGCTGGTCGGGACGGTGGAGCAGCAGCAGCGCGCCCAGGCCGATCATGTTCGCGGTCGTCTCGTGTCCCGCGATCAGCAGCATGATCGCGATGTTCACCAGCTCCTCGTCGGTGAGGTCCTCCCTGCGCGCCAGCTCGCCGAGGAGCCCGCCACCGGGCTCGTCCCGCTCGGCGGCGACCCGCTTCGCCAGGTAGGCCGCGAGCCGGGCCATGGCCGCCTCGATCTCCCCCTGGGAGGAGCCCAGGTCGGCGAACGTGCGGGCGGCGTCCTGGAAGGCGCTCCGATCCTCGTACGGCACGCCGAGCAGCTCGCAGATGACCATGGACGGCACGGGGAGCGCGAACTCGGCGACCAGGTCCACCGGGCGGGGCAGGCGCTCCATCGCGTCCAGCCGCTCGGCGACGATCCGCTCGATCCCGGGGCGGAACCGGTTGACCCGCTGCACGGTGAAGTGGGGGGTGAGCAGGCGCCGGTAGCGGCCGTGCTCGGGCGGGTCCATGTCGATGAACATCCCCGGCTCCGGTGTGATCGCCCGCAGGGGCTGGTCCGGGCCGAAGCCGCCGTCGGTCGACGAGCTCCACCGGGGGTCGGCGAGCACCTCGCGGACCAGGTCGTGCCGGGTGACCAGCCAGACCTCCCCGCCGGCCGGCAGCGTGACCCGGGCGACCGGACGGTGGGCCCGCAGCTCCGCCAGGCCGGGCGGCGGGTCGAAGGGGCAGGTTCTCTCATTCGGAAGCGCTGTCATGCCCTCCACGGTGCGCGGCGGCGCTCACCGCGGGCCGACCCGGCGCTGACGCCCACTCCGCCACCGCGGTGAGCGCCGCGTCGGCGCCCGCCCCGGCGCCCGCCCGCCGGGCCCCGCCGTAGCGGGCCGCGCCCAGCAGCTCCTCGGCCCTGCGGGCGGTCTCCGCGGTGTCGGGGCCGGACATCGCGAACCCGCGCAGCGCGCAGGCGCAGCCCAGCAGGAACGCCGCCCGCTCGGCGTCCCCGCGGGCCAGCGCGAGGTCCGCCAGGCCCTCGGCCGCCGAGGCCGCGGCGGGCCGGTCGCCTCCGGCCGCGGCGAGGCCGACGGCCTCCCGGTGGTGCCGGAGTGCGGCCTCGAGGTCGCCCCGCTCCCGCGCGACCCGGCCGAGGCCGGTCAGGATCCGCCCCCGGACCTGCTCCACACCGCCCCAGTGCGGCTCGCACGCGGCCAGCGCCAGAGCGTACAGCTCCGCGGCCTCGTCGGTCCGGCCGCTCCGGCGGGCCACCTCGGCCGTGGCGAGGTGGACCGTGGCCCAGACCTCGGGGACGGCGAGCCCTCGCGCGACGGCCGCCGCCTCGGCGCAGTCCGCGGCGGCGGCGCCGGTCTCCCCCGCGCACAGGCGCTCGGCGGAGCGGCGGCAGAGCAGCAGGGCACGGTCCTCGGGCGAGCCGATCCGGTCGGCCAGCTCCATGGCCCGCTCGACGGTCGCCACGGCCCGGGCGTGCTCGCCCCGCCAGCCCTGCGGCTCGGAGAGCACGAGCAGGACCTGCGCCATGCCCCACCGGTCGCCCAGTGCGGTGAACCCGTCCAGCGCCCGGGTGAACTCCTCCTCGGCGTCCGCCACCCGGCCGGAGCCCATCCGGATGACGCCCAGGACCATCCGGGCCATCGCGCTGACCCAGGGGTCGGGGGCGGCGACGCCCCGCAGCGCGTCCTCCTCCGCGAGCCCGTAGCCGCCCCGCAGCAGGGCGATGACGGGCCCGGCCAGGCGCAGGACGGAGTGGCGCGGCCGGTCCGGGAGGGCGGCCGCGAGCCGGGCGGCCTGGTCGACCAGGGAGCGGTCGGGGATGCTCACGGTGGCCGCGGCGAGGATGCACAGCAGGTACTCCTCCTCCAGCCCGCGCGGCGGCGTCCGGCCGACCAGGTCGAGCGCGCGCCCGGCGTACGCGCTCCCCTCCGCCCGCAGGCCGCGCAGGATCCAGTACCACCACAGCCCGGCGACGAGCCGGACCGCCCGGTCGCCGTGCCCGGCGTCCAGGGCCCGGCGGAGCGCGGCGCGCGCCTCGTCGTCCTCGGCGGCCAGGCGCCGCAACCACACCAGCTGGTCCCGGCCGCGCAGCTCGGGGTCGGCGCGCTCGGCCAGCGCGGTGACGTACTCGGCGTGGGCCGCGCGCACCCGTTCCTCCTCGCCCGGGGCGGCCGGCTGCTCGGCGCAGAAGGCCCGGATGGTCTCCAGCATCCGGTAGCGCCCCTCGGCCACCTCGACCAGGGACTTGTCGACGAGCGCGGTCAGCAGGTCGAGCGGGTCCCGGCCGCGCAGCGCGCCGCCGGAGCCGCGGGCGCCGTCCCCGCAGACCCGCTCGGCCGCCTCCAGCGTGGCACCGCGGGCGAACACCGCGAACCGCCGGGCGAAGACCCGCTCCTCCTCCTCCAGCAGGTCCCAGCTCCAGGCGACGACGGCGCGCAGCGTGCGGTGCCGGGGCAGCGCCGTACGGCTCCCGCCGGTGAACAGCCGGAAGCGCTCGTCCAGCCGGTCGGCGACCTCCCCGGCCTCCATCGAGCGCAGCCGCGCGGCGGCCAGCTCGATCGCCAGGGGCAGCCCGTCCAGGGCCCGGCAGATCCTGCGCAGCACCTCGTCACCGGCGGCCAGGCCGGGCCGTACGGCGGCCGCCCGGTCCCGCAGCAGCCGCACGGCGAGGTCCTCCGGGAGCGGCCGGACGGGGAAGAGCAGCTCCCCGGTGATCCCGAGGGGCTCCCGGCCGGTCGCCAGGATCCGCACCCCGGGACAGGCCGCCAGCAGCCGGTCGGCCAGGCGGGCGACGGGCTCGACCAGGTGCTCGCAGTTGTCCAGGACCAGCACCGGCGCGTGCCCGGAGAGCGCGGCCACCAGCCGGTCCTCCGGGTCGGGCGCCCGGGTCAGGTGGAGTCCGGCCTCCCGGACGCCGAGCTCGCCGAGGAGCAGCCGCGCCAGGTCGCGGCCGTCGCTCAGGCGGGCCAGCTCGGCGAAGCAGACCTCGCCGCCGAGCCCGGCGGCGGTCTCGGCGGCGAGCCGGGTCTTGCCCACTCCGCCGGGACCGGTGAGGGTGACCAGCCGGTGCTCGCCCAGCAGCGCGCGCAGGCGCGCGACGTCCTGCCGCCGGCCCACGAAGCTGGTGAGCTGGGCCCGGACGCCGCGCCTGACCGGCTCGGCGCCGCGCAGGATCTCCAGGTGGGCCGCGGCCAGCTCGGGGGCGGGATCGGCGCCGAGCTCCTCGGCCAGCAGGCGCCGGGTGCGCTCGAAGGCGGCCAGCGCCTCGGCCTGGCGTCCCTCCGCGCGCAGGGCGCGCATGAGCAGCCCGCACAGCCGCTCGCGGAGCGGGTGCCCGTCCAGCAGGGCGCGCATCTCGGCGACCGAGCCGCCTCCCGCCTCGAACCGGTCCTCCAGCACGCCGAGCCGCACCTCCTCCAGGCGGGCGGCGAGCTGCTCGGGCGCCGGGCCGCGCCAGAGCCCCAGCGCCTCCTCCAGCAGGGCGAGCGCGGTGCCGCGCTCACCCGAGGCCAGGGCGCGGCGCCCCTCGGCGGCCAGCCGTTCGAACCGGTGCGCGTCGACGTCGTCGGCCCGGGCGGCGACCCGGTAGCCCGCGGGGGTCAGCTCGACGGGGACGCCGAGCCTGCGCAGCCGGGAGACCTGGGAGTGCAGCGACCGCGTCGCGCCGGGCGGCGGGGGCCCGGCGTGCAGCAGGCCGATCAGGCGCTCGGCGGGGACCGCCGCGCCGGGCTCGCGCAGGAGCGCGACCAGCAGCGTGCGCAGTCCGGGGCCGGGGACCTCGGCGGACCGGCCCCCGTCGTCCACCAGGCGGACGGGGCCCAACAGCTCGAAGCGCATGCTCCGATTCTCCCCGGCGGCGCGGCTGGCGCGGCGGGTTCCGGCGCCGCGGCCGGGGCGCTCCCGCCGGCCGCGCGGTCACCGGCGCGGCCACCGCCTCCCGCCGGGTCCCCGGGGCCGGGTCCCGGCCCCGGGGACGGGCCTCACACCGGGCGGGTGCTCTCCCGGAGTACGACCTCGCCGGCCACCCGCTCGACCCGGGGTTCCCGTGCCTCCTCCACCGCCTCCAGGGCCAGCTCCAGGGCGCGGGCGCCCATGTCCGCCAGCGGGAGCCGTACCGTCGTCAGCGCGGGGACGAGGTCGCGCAGCGTGGCGATGTCGTCGAACCCGGCGACCGAGACGTCCTGCGGCACCCGGATGCCGCGGTCCCGGAAGGAGGCCAGCGCCCCGACGGCCATCACGTCGTTGACCGCGAAGACGCACGTGGCGTCGGTGACCTCGGCCGCGGCGGTGTAGCCGCCGTCGCGGTCGAACGTGCCGTGCACGAGCTGCGGCGCGGGCAGGCCGAGTTCGGCGAGCGCGCCGGTGAAGCCGGCCACCCGGTCCTGCGCGGTGATCAGCCAGGGCGGCCCGGCCAGCACGGCGAAGCGCCGGTGCCCCAGCCCGGCGAGGGCGCGGGCGAGGTCGGCGGCGCCCTCGGCGTTCCCGGGCGTCACCGTGTCGGTGCCGAGCAGGGCCTGGCCGACGCAGGCGACCCGGCCGCCGGTCTGCCGGTAGCGGTCGAGCTCCTCGCGCAGCCGCCGGGTGACCGCGGGGTCGGCGATCCGCGACCCGGACAGCAGCACCGCGCGCACGCGCTGCGCGTTGAGGGTCGCCACGTAGGCGATCTCCCGCTCGGGGTCGCGGTGCGTGGTGGCGACCATGACCATCATCCCCTGGTCCTCGGCCACCCGCATCGCCCCGTCGGCGAGCGCGGCGAAGTAGGGGTCGGTGAGGTCGTGGACGACGAGCCCGATCACGTTGCTGGCCCCGCGGGCCAGCGTCTGGGCGGCCACGTTGGTGCGGTAGCCGAGCTGCTGCGCGGCCTGCTCGACCTTGGCCCGCAGCGAGGCGCCCACCTGCCGGGTGCTCCCGTTCAGCACCCTGGACGCCGTGGCGAGCGAGACCCCCGCGTGCCTGGCGACATCTTCGAGCGTGACCACCGGCGACCTCCTGGAAAACGATTGCCAATCTTGCCAGATCGATCACTGCGCCGCACCTCCGGCGGGAATGCCCTCCGTCGGGCGGAACGCCGCGGGCCGTCCCCGACCTCTCGATCCGGACACGTCCGCCTCCGGGCCGCCCCGTTCGCGCCAAACCTTGTTACCGACCAGTAGCATGGGGGCGAAGCCACCCATCAACGAGGAGCGAACCCGTGCCTTCCTCTCGTGACGTCGTATTCGTCGACGGAGTGCGCACGCCTTTCGGCAAGTCGGGACCCAAGGGCCTGTACGCCGAGACGCGCGCCGACGACCTGGTGATCCGCGTCATCCGCGAGCTGATCCGGCGTAATCCGAACCTGCCGCCGGAGCGGGTCGACGAGGTGGCCATCGCGGCCACCACCCAGATCGGCGACCAGGGGCTGACCATCGGCCGCTCCGCCGCCGTCCTGGCCGGGCTGCCCAAGAGCGTGCCCGGCTTCGCCATCGACCGCATGTGCGCCGGCGCGATGACCGCCGTGACCTCCGTCGCGGGCGGCATCGCCTTCGGCGCCTACGACGTCGCCATCGCCGGCGGTGTCGAGCACATGGGCCGCCACCCGATGG
The DNA here is from genome assembly GCF_039534085.1 of Planomonospora alba. Taxonomy (NCBI): domain Bacteria; kingdom Bacillati; phylum Actinomycetota; class Actinomycetes; order Streptosporangiales; family Streptosporangiaceae; genus Planomonospora; species Planomonospora alba. The sequence goes on along the minus strand of NZ_BAAAUT010000012.1, from coordinate 97,613 downwards.
GCGAGGGCGTCGACCCCAACCCCCGGTTCGTGGCCGAGCAGATCGTGGACGGCTCCGCCCTGGTCATGGGCATGACGGCGGAGAACCTGCACGACCGCTACCCGACCATCAGCAAGGAGCGCGCGGACGCCTTCGCCCTCGCCTCCCAGGAGAAGGTCGCCAAGGCCTACGCCGACGGCAAGATCCAGCCCGACCTGGTCCCGGTGGCCGTGCGCTCGGCCGAGAGGGGCTGGGGCCTGGCCACCGCCGACGAGGCGCCCCGCCCGGGCACCACGATGGAGGGCCTGGCCACGCTGAAGACGCCGTTCCGCTCGCACGGCCGGGTCACCGCGGGCAACGCCTCCGGCATCAACGACGGCGCCACCGGCTGCATCGTGGCCGCCGCCGACGTCGCCGCGGAGCTGGGCCTGGACGCCAAGATGCGCCTGGTCTCCTACGCCTTCGCCGGCGTCGACCCCGAGGTCATGGGCGTCGGCCCGATCCCGTCGACCGAGCGGGCGCTCCGCCTGGCCGGGCTCTCCATCGACGACATCGGCCTGTTCGAGATCAACGAGGCCTTCGCCGTACAGGTGCTGGCCTTCCTGGAGCATTTCGGCATCGCCGACGACGACCCCCGGGTCAACCCGTACGGCGGCGCGATCGCCTTCGGCCACCCGCTCGCCTCCTCCGGCGTGCGGCTGATGACCCAGCTCGCCCGCGAGTTCGGCGAGCGCCCCGACGTGCGCTACGGCGTCACCACCATGTGCGTCGGCATGGGCATGGGCGGAACGGTCATCTGGGAGAACCTCGCCTGGGAAGGTGCGAAGTGACGGAGATCAAGGAACTGTTCGCCGACGAGGTCGTCACCAAGGCGGTCGTCCGCGACGTCGAGCTGCCGTACGGCGCGGGCACGATGGCCCTGATCACGCTGGACAACGGCCACGACCACACCAAGCCGTCGACCTTCGGTCCCGCCGGCCTGACCTCGCTGAACGAGGCGATCGACTCGGTCGCGGGCCGCACCGACCTGGTCGCGGTCGGCGTGACCGGCAAGCCGTTCATCTTCGCGGTCGGCGCCGACCTCAAGGGCGCCGCCCTGGTCTCGCGGCGCGAGCAGGCCCTGGCCATCGGCAAGCTGGGCCACGACGTCTTCCGCCGCCTCGGCGAGCTGGACGTGCCGTCGTTCGCGTTCGTCAACGGCGCGGCGATGGGCGGCGGCCTGGAGGTCGCCCTGCACTGCACCTACCGGACCATCTCCTCCGGGGTGCCCGCGGTGGCGCTGCCCGAGTGCTTCCTCGGCCTGGTCCCCGGCTGGGGCGGCACCCAGCTGCTCCCCCGCCTGATCGGCCCGGCGAACGCGCTGAAGCTGATCATCGAGAACCCGCTCTCGCAGAACCGGATGATCAAGGGCAGGGACGCCTTCGCGCTCGGGATCGCCGACGCGATGTTCGAGCCCGCCGACTTCCTGGAGGAGTCGCTGCGCTGGGCCGCCCAGGTGCTCCGCGGCGAGGTGGCGGTGGAGCGCGCCGACCACACCGCCGAGGACTGGTCCGAGGTCGTCAACGGCGCCCGCGCCCTGGTCGACATGAAGCTGCACGGCGCCAGCCCCGCCCCCTACCGGGCACTGGAGCTGGTCGAGCTGGCCCGCACCGCCTCCCGCGACGAGGGCTTCGCCGCCGAGGACGAGGCCCTGGCCGACCTCCTCATGGGCGACGAGCTGCGGGCCGGGCTGTACGCCTTCGACCTGGTGCAGCGCCGCGCCAAGCGGCCGGCCGGCGCCCCGGACAAGGCGCTGGCCCGCAAGGTCACCAAGGTCGGCGTCGTCGGTGCCGGTCTCATGGCCTCCCAGATGGCGCTGCTGTTCGCCCGCCGCCTGGAGGTCCCGGTCGTGCTGACCGACCTGGACCAGGCCCGCCTCGACAAGGGCGTCGGCTACGTGCACGCCGAGGTGGACAAGCTGCTCGGCAAAGGCCGGATCTCCGCCGACCAGGCCAACCGGCTCAAGGCCCTGGTGACCGGCTCGCTGACCAAGGACGCGTTCGCCGACGCCGACTTCGTCATCGAGGCCGTCTTCGAGGACATGAAGGTCAAGCAGCAGGTCTTCGCCGAGGTCGAGGCCGTGGTCTCGCCCGAGTGCGTGCTGGCGACCAACACCTCCTCGCTCTCGGTGACGGAGATGGGCTCGAAGCTGGCGCACCCCGGGCGCCTGGTGGGCTTCCACTTCTTCAACCCGGTCGCGGTCATGCCGCTGCTGGAGATCATCCGCGGCGACGCCACGGACGACGCCGCGCTGGCCACCGCGTTCGCGGTCGGCAAGTCGCTGAAGAAGTCCAGCGTGCTGGTGAAGGACGCCCCGGCGTTCGTCGTCAACCGGCTGCTGACCCGCTTCATGGGCGAGGTCATCGCCGCCGTGGACGAGGGCACCCCGCTGGAGCTCGCCGAGCACGCGCTCGACGACCTCGGCCTGCCGATGACGCCGTTCGCCCTGCTCCAGCTGGTCGGCCCGGCGGTCGGCCTGCACGTCGCCGAGACCCTGCACACGGCCTTCCCCGACCGCTTCGGCGTCTCGGAGAACATGGCCGAGCTGGTCGCCACGGGCAAGCCCGGCGTCTACCGGGCGGACTTCTCCCTCGACCCGGAGGCCGTGGAGATCTTCTCCGGCGGCACCTCCCCGTCGACCGCGGAGCAGGTCCGCGAGCGCGTGCTGCGCGCCCTGGCGCAGGAGATCCGCATCATGCTGGAGGAGGGCGTGGTCGCGGCGGCCCAGGACATCGACCTGTGCATGATCCTGGGTGCGGGCTGGCCGTTCCACCTGGGCGGCATCACCCCGTTCCTGGACCGGTCCGGCATCGCGCAGCCGCGCTTCCTGGAGCCGGGCGTCGCCTCCGTGCCCGCCTGATCCGGGGCCGGTCGGATCCGGGCCCGGGGGACCGGGCCGCGGCCCGGGGCCTTCCGGGTCCGGGCCGCGGCCCGCCGCGTTCCGCCCCCACCGCCCGTCCGGGCCGGGGGCGGACCCCGCTACCGCCCCGCGAGGACGCTGCGGCGGCGGCCGTAGAGGAAGTAGACGCCGATGCCGACGACCATCCACACCAGGAACCGGATCCACGTCTCCACCGGCAGGTTGAGCATCAGGTAGAGGCACGACAGCACCGACAGGGCCGGCACCAGCGGCACCAGCGGGGTGCGGAACGAGCGGGGCAGGTCCGACCGGGTGCGGCGCAGGATCACCACCGCCAGCGAGACGACCACGAACGCGAAGAGCGTGCCGATGTTGACCAGCTCGGCGATCTCGGCCAGCGGGACCAGCCCGGCCAGGACCGCGACGACCGCGCCCAGCAGGACCGTGATCCGGTACGGCGTGCCGTACCGGGGGTGGACCCTGGCCAGGCCCCGCGGGAGCAGGTTGTCCCGGCACATCGCGAACATCACCCGCGACATGCCGAGCATGAGGATCATCACGACCGTGGTCAGGCCCGCCAGCGCGCCGATGCTGATCAGCGACGCGGCCCACGTCTGGCCCACGGCCTTGAACGCGTCGGCCAGCGGGGCCGCCACGCTCAGCTCCCGGTACGGCTGCATGCCGACGACGACCACGGAGACCGCGACGTACAGGGTCGTGCAGACGGCCAGCGAGGCGATGATGCCGATCGGCAGGTCGCGCTGCGGGTTCCGGGTCTCCTCCGCGGCGGTGGCGACCACGTCGAAGCCGATGTAGGCGAAGAACACGATCGCGGCGGCGCTGAAGACGCCGATGACGCCGTAGGCCACCGGCGTGATCCCGAAGAGCACCTGGATCAGCGGCGCGGACAGGTCCCGGACGGCGGGCGTGGGTTCGGCCGGCGGGATGAACGGCGTGTAGTTGGCCGCCCTGACGAAGAACAGCCCGGCCACGATGACCAGCAGGATCACCGCGACCTTGATGGTGACGACGATGAGGTTGAGCCGGGAGGAGAGCTTGATCCCGGCGACCAGCACCGCGGTGAGGGCCAGCACGACGAGCGCGGCCGGCAGGTTGAAGACCGGGTCCTCCCCGGCCAGCGCGGGGGGCAGGCGCAGCCCCATGGAGGCCAGCAGCGAGGTCAGGTAGCCCGACCAGCCCACCGCGACGACCGCGGAGCCGAGCATCATCTCCAGGACGAGGTCCCAGCCAATGATCCAGGCGGGGAACTCGCCCAGGGTGGCGAAGGCGAAGGTGTAGGCCGAGCCCGCCACCGGCACGGTGGAGGCGAACTCGGCGTAGCACAGGGCGGCCAGCCCGCAGGCGACGGCGGCGACGACGAACGACAGGGCGACCGCGGGTCCGGCGAGGTTCCTGGCGACCTGGCCGGTGAGGACGAAGATGCCGGTGCCCACGATGACGCCGACGCCGAACACGGTCAGGTCGAGGGCCGACAGGTCCTTCTTCAACCGGTGCTCGGGCGCCTCGGTGTCACGGATCGACTGCTCGACCGGCTTGACACGGAACATGCCCGTAGGGATCTTGACGCGCGACATGCCCATCGGCACTTCCCCCGATTCTCCCGACCACACCGGGTCCTCCCCCGCCGCCCGGCGGGTCATGCGGGCCGCCGGGCGGGACGGTCCGCGGGCAGGGGGCCGTCGCGGCCGTCCTCCGGCCGATGTCGGCCATCACCCCGACATGTCAGGTTCAACCCCCGTGCCACCCGATGTAACCATCCGATTACGAAAACCCCTCTTGCGGCACGTCGCCCCGGCCGTACGGAGAAAGTGAAACCGCTCCGTCGCCCATCGGGTCCCGAGGTGGTCTCATGTCCGATTCCCCTGGTAGAGACGCTTGCGACGACGTCCGGGCCGCCCGGCGGGGACGCCGCCGCCGCGGCTCCTCCTCCGCCGGCACCGCGGCAGAGGGCCCGCCGCGCGAGCGGGACGCCGCCGGCCGCCTCCCCGGGCACGCGCCGGGCGCGCGGAGGGTCCCGGCCACGCTGCGCGGCGCCCTGGCGGCGCCGTCCGGCGCCGTGCGCGTCGTACCGCTCGACGTCGACGGGCACCGCGTGCGCGTGGCGGTCGCGCCGACCGGCCGCTCGGACGCCGCACGGGAGGCGGCCGTCTGGCACGACCTGCTCGCCGCAGTCGCCTCCTGCACGACCCCCGGCGTACGGCTCCGCCCCGCGGCCGCGGAGATCTCCGCCGTCGAGATCACCGACCGGTCCGCGCTGGTCCTGAACGCCCTCCTCGGCCGCGCCGCCACCCGGACCGCGGTCCGGGCCCTGCACAGGGGAACGTTCCAATTGCCGGTGCGAGCGGGCGGCGGCCCTGGGACGCACCTGCGCCCGGCCCGCGCGACCGCCGCCCTCGCGGCGGCCACGGCCCTGGCCGGAGCGCTCGTCGCCTACTCGGGCGCCGCCTCCCCTCCCGGCGCCGGACCGGCCTCCCTGGCGGTCCCCGGATCGGCGGCCCCGCCGCTCCCGGCGACCGGCCCGGTGGCCCCGCCGCTCCCCGTGCTCTCCGGCCCGGTGACGCCGGCGCCGCCGTCCGCCTCGCCCACCGCCTCCGCGCCGCCGGCCTCCGGGCCGGTCTCCCGGGAACGACGGCCCATGACCCTGGCCACCGCACCGGCGCCCGCCCGGATCCTCCACGCGCCCGGCCCCACCGCGCCGCCGGAGGACAGCGGCCGGACCCGGGGCGCGCGGCCCGCGGCGCCGAAGGCGGTGCCGTCCTCCGCGCCGCGCGGGAGCGCACCGCCGAGCAGCAGCGGGCCGTCGCACGACGAGGCCGCGCCCGCACCGCGGCCCGCCTCCGGTGGCGGGCGGGAGTCCGAGCGCGAACGGGCGCGCGACCACGGGCGGGAGTCCGGCCGCGAGCGGGCGCGCGACCGCGGCGGGGACGCGCCCGCGCGCCCCGCCGCCACCCCGTCGCCGTCACGGCGGCCCTCACCGCCGCCGCAGCCCTCACCCCCGCCTCCGGAGCCGTCGGAGTCCCCGCGGCCCGAGCGGACCTGCCTGCTGAAGGCCGGGGTGGAGACCTCCCTGCTCGGGGTCGGCGTGTGCCTGTGACCCGGGGGCAGGAGGACCGTCCGCCCCGCCTCAGCGGGCCGGGTGGTTCTCCAGGACCGGGGAGCGCTTGGCGACCGCCTCGGTGATCTCCCGGGCGATGTCCTGGGCGGTCAGGCCGATGTCGGCGAGGATCTTCGCCCGCTTGGCGTGGTCCAGGAAGCGCTGCGGGATGCCGTAGGTGCGGACCGGCACGTCGACGTCGGCGTCGCGCAGCATCCGCGCCACCGCGTCGCCGACGCCGCCGACCCGGCCGTTGTCCTCGACCACCACGACCAGCTTGTGCACCCGGGCGGCCGCCACCAGCGCCTCGTCCAGCGGCTTGACCCAGCGCGGGTCCACCACGGTGGCCGAGATGCCCTGGGCGTCGAGCATCGCGGCGGCCTCCAGGCACATCTCGGCCATCGGGCCGACGGAGACGACCAGCACGTCGGGGTCCCCGGCGCGCAGCACGTCCATCTCGCCGAGCTTGCCGACGGCCTCGATCTCGGGGCCGACCGGGCCCTTGGGGTAGCGCACCACGGTGGGGCCGTCGTCGACGGCGACGGCCTCGGAGAGCAGTTCGCGCAGACGCGGCTCGTCGCGCGGGACCGCGACGGACAGGCCGGGGATCACCTGCAGGATCGACAGGTCCCACATGCCGTTGTGGCTGGCGCCGTCGTCGCCGGTGACGCCCGCCCGGTCGAGCACGACCGTGACCGGCAGGCGGTGCAGGGCGACGTCCATGAGCAGCTGGTCGAAGGCCCGGTTGAGGAAGGTCGCGTAGACCGCCACGACGGGGTGGAGCCCGCCCATCGCCAGCCCGGCGGCGCTGGTCAGGGCGTGCTGCTCGGCGATGCCGACGTCGTAGAGGCGGTCGGGGTAGGCCTCGGAGAACGGGATCAGCCCGGTCGGGCCGAGCATGGCGGCGGTGATGGCCACGATGTCCCGGCGCTCGGCGCCGAGCCGTACCATCTCCTGGCCGAACACGTTGGTCCAGCCGTGCGGCTTGGGCTTCTCCTCGCCGGTCAGCGGGTCGAAGGCGCCGGGCGAGTGGAAGCAGTCCTCGCCGTGGTTCTCCGCCGGCGAGTAGCCGAAGCCCTTCTTGGTGAGCACGTGCACGATGACCGGGCGGCGGAAGCCCCGCGCCCTGCGCAGCGCCGCCTCGACGGCCTGGGTGTCGTGGCCGTCGACCAGCCCGATGTACTTCAGGCCCAGGTCCTCGAACATGGCCTGGGGGGCCAGGACGTCCTTGATGCCCTTCTTCATCCCGTGCAGCGCGTCGTAGACCGGGGCACCGACCACGGGGACCTTGTTCAGGTTGTCCTTGACGAACTCCAGCACGTCCTCGTAGCGCTGGGTGGTGCGCAGCGAGGCCAGGTGGTTGGCGAGGCCGCCGATGGTCGGCGAGTAGGAGCGGCCGTTGTCGTTGACCACGATGATCAGCGGCAGGTCCTTGTGCGCGGCGATGTTGTTCAGCGCCTCCCAGGCCATGCCGCCCGTCAGCGCGCCGTCGCCGATCACCGCCACGACCGTGCGGTCGTCCTCCCCGCGCAGCCGGTACGCTTTGGCCAGGCCGTCGGCGTACGACAGCGCGGTGGAGGCGTGGGAGTTCTCGATGACGTCGTGCTCGGACTCCGCCTGGCTCGGGTAGCCGGACAGGCCGCCCTCCTGGCGGAGCGTGTCGAACCGGTCCGCCCGGCCGGTGAGCATCTTGTGCACGTAGGCCTGGTGGCCGGTGTCCCACAGGATGCGGTCGCGCGGAGAGTCGAAGACGCGGTGCAGCGCGATGGTCAGCTCGACCACGCCCAGGTTGGGGCCGAGGTGGCCGCCGGTGCGGGCGGTGGCGCTGACGAGGAGGTCCCTGATCTCGGCGGCGAGCCGTGGCAGCTCGTCCGCACCCAGTGCCTTGAGGTCCCGTGGTCCCTTGACCGACTCCAGAAGACCGCCCAGCCGCCCGGCCCGCTCGCTCACGGAATCATTCCCCTCTGTCCTGTGGTGACAGGGCGAGTCTAGTTCGCCTCTAGCGCGCTGCCCGCAAAGACGAGCAATCTATACGTTTTATCCACAGTTGCCATACCCTTTCCCTCACTATGAACCATCGTCCCCCTGGGCAGCTCAGGTCACTGACGTCTGTCCTCATCACCTCCCTCACACTCGCCCTCGCGGCAGGCACCGGCACCGCCGGGGCGGCGACGGGCGGCTCCGGGGCGGCGCCCGCCGTCCAGCAGCAGGCGCCCCCGCGCGGCAAGGCGGCCGCGACGGCCAACCCCCTCTACCGCACCGGAACGATGCCCACCGTCACGTGCTCGGCCGGCACGATCCGCCAGGGGAGCGCCGCCTCCTACAGGGCTTTCATGACGCGGATCAACTCCTGCCTGGGACGCGCGTGGAAGACCCAGCTGAAGAAGGCGGGCCTGCCCTTCTCCACGCCGAAGCTGCGGTTCGTGACCTCCGCGGTGAGCAGCCCCTGCGGCAAGTGGCCCGCCGGCGCGGGTGGTTACTACTGCTCCGGTAACCGCACCATGTACATCGCCGTGACCCGCAGGAACCTCAAGAACCCCTACGGGCCCAACCACGCGCAGTTCATGGCGCACGAGTACGCCCACCACGTCCAGTACCTCATGGGGGTCATGCCCTACTACGCCCAGGCCACCTGGCGGGCCCGGCCCTCGGCCAAGCTGGCGCTCTCCCGCCGCCTGGAGCTGCAGGCCGACTGCCTGGCGTCGGCTTTCCTCCGCGGGGCCGCCCAGGATCTGGAGCTCACGCCGGAGCACTGGAACGCCATGCTGGAGTGGACCGAGGAGAACGGCCACAAGGCCTGGCCCAAGAACGACCACGGCAAGGGCACCAGCCAGGCCTACTGGATGCGGCGCGGCTTCAGCAAGGGGAGCCCGGCCGCCTGCAACACCTTCACGGCTCCCAGCCGCCTCGTCAGCTGACGTCCGGTCCTCGCCCGCGCGCGTCAGGAACCGGCGCGGGCGAGGACCTCCAGGGGGTCGGCGAGCACCTGGGTGAAGGCCAGTTCGGCGGCGCCGACGAGGGTGGCGTCGTCACCGAGGGCCGAGGTGCGCAGCCGCAGGTGCTCCCGCGCCGGTCCGAGGGCGTCGACGGTGAGCCGGCTGCGGACCTGGGCGGCGGAGCCGAGATATATCTCCCGGAGCATGCCGCCGAAGACGACCATCTCGGGGTTGAAGACGTTGACGAGGTTGGCGACGCCCAGGCCCAGCCAGTCGCCGACCCGGTTCAGCGCCGCCTGCGCGACGATGTCGCCGCGGTCGGCCGCGGCGACCACCGCGCGGACCGCGTCCCTGCCGACCTGCGGGCCGAAGCGCCCGGCGGCCTCCAGCAGGGCCCGCTCCCCCACCTCGGCCTCCAGGCAGCCGTGCGAGCCGCAGCCGCAGGGCCGGCCGTCGGGGTTGACGACCATGTGCCCGACCTCGCCGCCGAAGCCCTGGTGGCCGCCGAGCAGGGTCCCGTTGACGATCACACCGCCGCCGACCCCCACGTCGCCGTGGAGGTAGACGAGGTCGCGGCAGCCGGCGCCGACGCCGCGCAGGTGCTCGGCCATCGCCGCCAGGTTGGCGTCGTTGCCGACCGCCACGGGCAGGCCGAGACCGAGGCGGCGGGACATCTCCTCGCCGAACGGCACGTCCACCGAGCCCATGTTCGGCCCGAACCTGACCACGCCGTCCTGGCGGGCCACCCCGCCGGAGAAGGCCGCGGCCGCCCCGACGCAGACCGTGTCCGGCCGGGTCTTGCGGTGCATCTGCCGGACGAAGCCGGCCAGCGGCCCGGCGACCTCCTCCAGCGAGAAGGGGCCGCGCCGCCGTACCGTCTCCCGCCGGTCGAGGATCGTCCCGCCCAGGCCGACCCGGGCGGCGACCAGCCGGTCGACGCCGACGTCCAGCGCGAACACGTAGACGCGGGCGGACTCGGGGCGGACCACCAGGGAGGGGCGGCCCGCCCGGCCGGTCTCGCGGGGCAGTTCCTCGCGGACCAGGCCGGCGGTGGTCAGGTCCGCGGTGAGCGCCATGATGGTGCTGCGGTTGAGCCCCATCCGGCTGGTGAGTTCGGCGCGCGAGGTCGGCCCGCTCAGGTGGACATGGCGGAGCAGGGCGCCGAGGTTGTGGCGCCTGATCTCCTCTTGGGAGGGACCGGCCCGCATCGCGTGGTGCTCCTTCGGAGCGTCGAGATCACCGATCACCTTAGACCAGCGGCGGCCGCGCGCTTGCGGGAGAGCGCGTCCACGCCGGCGGCCAGCAGCAGCACGGTCCCGGTGACGATGAACTTCACACCGGCGCTGTAGCCCATCAGGCCCATGCCGTTCTCGATGACGGCGACCACGGCGCCGCCCAGGATCGCGTCCAGCACCCGGCCCTTGCCGCCGAACAGGCTGGTCCCGCCGATGACGGCCGCGCCCACGGCGTAGAGCAGCACGTTGCTGCCGCCGGTGTTGGGGTCGACCGAGCTGGCGCGGGAGGCCGCGATGATGCCGCCGACCGCCGCCATGGTGGAGCAGATCATGAAGGCGGCGATCTTCATCCGGTCCACGTTGATGCCGGCCCGGCGCGCGGCCTCGGCGTTGCCGCCGACCGCGTACAGGTGGCGGCCGAACCCGGTGCGGCGCAGCACGAACGTCAGGACCACCAGGAGCACGACGATGAGCGGGACGACGATCGGCACGCCCTTGAGCGAGACGACCGCGGCGTTCCGGCTGCGCTCCAGGTTCAGGACGTAGACGGCGAGCCCGCCGAGGACGGCCAGCGCCCCCACCCGGACCGCGATCAGCGAGATCGGGTCGGCGGACAGGCCGCGCCCGGCCCGCTTGCGCGCGCGCAGCAGCTGCAGCGCCGCGTAGGCGGCGACGCAGGCGGCCAGCAGTCCCCAGCCCAGCGCGGGCGGCAGGTACTTGTTGGCGATCGCCAGGATCGTCTCGTCCCGGATGGAGATGTTGGTGCCGCCCTTGACCAGCAGCAGCACCAGGCCCTGGAAGCCGAGGAAGGCGGCGAGCGTCACCACGAAGGACGGGATGCCGAGTTTGGCCACCAGGGCGCCGAGCACGGTGCCGATCACCACGCCGGTGAGGATCGCGGCGGCCACCGCGGCGTACCAGGGCAGGCCCTGGTCGGTGAGCAGGATCGCCAGCACCGCCGCGCAGACGCCGCTGGCGAAGCCCGCCGACAGGTCGATCTCGCCCAGCAGCAGCACGAACACCAGGCCCATGGCGATCACGGTGACCGCCGCGCCCTGGGTGAACAGGTTGGCGAAGTTGCCCGGGGTGAGGAAGGAGGGCCGCAGGACGGAGAAGACCGTGCAGAGCACGACCAGGCCGAACACCGCGGGCAGCGCGCCCATGTCACCGCCGCGGACCCGCTCGGCGTAGCCGCGGAGGTTGGCTCCGATCGAGGGGGCCGGGGCCGTGGCCGCGGCGGGCTTGATGGTGGTGGTCATGCCGGAACTCCGTTGGTGAGGCCGAGGTCCCCGCTCCGACCGGAGGTGATCAGTTCGACGACCTGCGCGTGGGTGACGTCGGAGGTCTTCACCTGGGCCGCCATCCGGCCGAGGTAGAGCGCGGCGATCCGGTCGGACACCGCGAAGACGTCGTTCATGTTGTGCGAGATGAGCACGACGGCCAGGCCCTGGTCGGCGAGGCGGCGGACCAGTTCCAGCACCTGCGCGGTCTGGGCGACGCCGAGTGCCGCGGTGGGCTCGTCGAGGATGACGACCTTGCTGTTCCAGAGCACCGCCTTGGCGATGGCGACGGTCTGCCGCTGACCGCCGGAGAGGCTGGAGACGAGCTGCCGGATGGACTTGACGGTCCGGACCGAGAGGCTCTCCAGGGTCTTGGCCGCCATCTCCTCCATGGTGTCCTCGTCGAGCACGAGGCCGCGCTTGTGCTCGCGCCCGAGGAACATGTTCTGGACGATGTCCAGGTTGTCGCAGAGGGCGAGGTCCTGGTACACGATCTCGATGCCCAGGGCGGCGGCGTCCCGGGGGGAGCCGACCTGGACGGGCTTGCCCTCGAAGAGGTACTCGCCGGAGTCGATGGGGTGGATGCCGCCGACGCACTTGACGAGCGTGGACTTGCCGGCGCCGTTGTCGCCGACCAGCGCCGTCACCTCCCCGGGGTAGACGGAGAGGGCGACGTCGTGCAGGACCTGCACGGGACCGAAGCTCTTGTCGATCCCGCGGAGTTCCAGTACGGGGGTCATACGGTGCTCCTCGGATGGGGGGAACGGCCGGCCGGCGGGGAGAGGGGCCGGCCGGCCGTGCCCTCGGCGCGTTACTGGATTCCGGCCTCGGTGCACTTGGCGGCGAACTCGCCGGTGCACAGCTCTTCCTTGGTCACGAAGCCGTCGTTGACGACGTCCTTGACGTTCTCGAAGAAGATCGCCTGAGGCTCGAGCAGGACGGCGGGCACGTCGGCGCCGCTCTCGGTGTCCTTGACCGTGCCGGTCGCCGCGGGCTTCTCGCCCTTGGCCAGGCCGATGGCCAGCTGCGCCGCCGCGTCGGCCTCCTTCTTGATGGCCTTGTAGACCGTCATGCACTGGTCGCCCGCGAGGATGTTCTGCAGGCCCTGCACGGTGGCGTCCTGGCCGGTGACCGGGACCTTGCCGTTGAGCTTGTTCTTCTTCAGCACCGTGATGGCGGCGTTGCCGAGGCCGTCGTTGGCGGCCAGCACGCCCGCGATCTTCGGCTGCTCGGTCAGCATCTGCTCGAAGATGGTGGCGGCCTGGGCGTTGTCCCAGTCCGGGACCGACTGGTCCGGGCCCTTGACGTACTCGCCGGAGTCGTACTTGGGCTGGAGCACGCCGTCGTAGCCGTTCTTGAACAGCGTGGCGTTGTTGTCGGTCGGCGAGCCGTTCAGCTCCGCGACGATCGGCTTCTCGACCTTCTTGTCGGCCAGGCACTTCACCAGGCCCTCGCCCTGCAGGGTGCCGACCTTGGTGTTGTCGAAGCTGACGTAGTAGGAGGCGCCGCCGTTCAGCGTCAGGCGGTCGTAGTCGATGGTGGCCACGCCCTGGGCCTTGGCCTTGTCGAGCACGGCCTTGCCGGTGCCGCTGTCCAGGTTGACGATCATCAGGACGGTGGCCCCGTTGGTGATCATCTGGTCGGCGATGGTCTGGAACTGGTTCTTGTCACCCTGGGCGTTCTGGATGTCGTAGGCCACGCCGGCGGCCTTGAACGCCTCCTCCAGGAACTTGCGGTCCGCGGTCTCCCAGCGGGCGGAGGACTTGCTGTCGGGCAGGATGACGCCGATCTTCCCGGCGGCGGCCTGGCTCGCGGCCCCGGAGGGAGCGGCGCTGCTCTGCGCGCTGGTGTCGCCCTCGCCCCCGCAGGCGGTGAGACCGAGGGTCATCGCCGCGGCGGCGGCGGACAGGCTGAGGATCCCCTTGCGCATGGTGCACGGGTCCTTTCTTCGAGAACTTCGAGAGTGGGGGGTCGGGGAAGTACGGCATGCCGAATCCAACGGCACGGTTCCCCGGGTCGCGGACCACCGTGCCGTTGAATGTTGTTTGCGGCAACGTATTCCGGCTTGGCCAGGAATGCCAGACCTCAGGCGGGTAAAGTTTGTTGTGGGCGGTAACAATCCAGAAACGTGGACTTAACCCAGGATGCTCTGAATGATCAGCATCAGTGCGGACAGCGCCGCCACCGCGAGCACACCGGCCCGGATCCGCCCGCCGTCCAGATAGCGGCGGAGCGGTCCCGAGGCCAGGAAGCCCGCCACCAGGAACGGGACCAGCGCCAGCCCCGCGAGGGCGGCCCGGGCGGGCATCTCCCCGCCGACGGCGTTCAGCGCCGTCGACCCCAGGGCCCCGACGGCGAAGTACATCGCGAGCGTGGCGCGGATCTGCGGTCCCCGGGCGTGCTGGTAGACCAGCCCCATCGGCGGCCCGCCGATCGAGGTGGCCTGCCCGGTGAACCCGGAGACCAGGCCCGCGGCCGCCAGCGTGCGCGGGGTGCGCGGCAGCGACACCGACCACGCGGTGAGGCCGACCGCGACCAGCACCATCAGCCCGACCCCGACCCCGAGCGCGTCGCGGGGCGCCGTCTTGAGGATCCAGAGTCCGGCGAGCATGCCGGGCAGGCGGCCGAGCAGCGCCCACGAGATGCCCCGCCAGTCGACGTGCCGCCACTCCTTGGCCAGCGTGAACAGCGGGAGCACCGCCGAGACGAGCTGCAGGGAACCGGGCATCAGGCCGGGATCGAGGATCATGACGACCGGCGCCGCGACCAGGGCGAGGCCGAACCCGACCGCCCCCTGGACGAGCGCCCCCACGAAAACCGACATACCTGCAAGGACAAGTACGAAAAGCTCGTCACCCATGGGGAGACCGTACTGGTGGCCCGTCGGCCGCTCCGGACCGCATGCCGCCCCGGGGGCGGACACGGAGGGCGCCCGTGGAGGCGGAGAGGGGACGCGGAGGGGAGAGGGGACGCGGAGGGCGCCGGCGAAGGCGGGAGGACGGCTCCGGGCCGCAGGAGACCCTCCGGGACCGCAGGACGGGCCCCGGAGCCGGAGGACGGGCCCCGGAGCCGGAGGACGACGGAGCCGCCCGGTGGGAGTGTGTCCCATCGGGCGGCTTCGGTCTGGGGGATCTCCCCGGTGCGGACGGAGCCCGCGTGCGGGCTCCGCCCCCCTGCGTCAGCTCTTGGCGAGCAGGGAGCGCAGGACGTACTGCATGATGCCGCCGTGGCGGTAGTAGTCGGCCTCACCCGGCGTGTCGATGCGCACGACCGCCTGGAACTCCTTGTCGCCGGCCTTCACCGTCACGGTCCGCGGGATGCCGCCGGAGTTGAGCTCCTCGACACCGGTGATGTCGAAGGTCTCCTCGCCGGTCAGGCCGAGGGAGTCGGCCGACTCGCCCTCGGGGAACTGCAGCGGCAGCACGCCCATGCCGATCAGGTTGGAGCGGTGGATGCGCTCGTAGGACTCGGCGATGACCGCGCGCACGCCCAGCAGCGCCGTGCCCTTGGCCGCCCAGTCGCGCGAGGAGCCGGAGCCGTACTCCTTGCCCGCCAGGACGACCAGCGGGATGCCGGCGGCCTGGTAGTTGACCGAGGCGTCGTAGATGAAGCTCTGCGGGCCGCCCTCCTGGGTGAAGTCGCGGGTGTAGCCGCCCTCCACGCCGTCGAGCAGCAGGTTCTTCAGCCGGATGTTGGCGAAGGTGCCGCGGATCATCACCTCGTGGTTGCCGCGGCGGGAGCCGTAGGAGTTGAAGTCCTTGACCTCGACCCCGTTGGCCCGCAGGTACTCCGCGGCGGGGGTGCCGACCTTGATCGAGCCGGCCGGCGAGATGTGGTCGGTGGTGACCGAGTCGCCGAGCTTGGCGAGCACCCGGGCGCCGGAGATGTCCTTGACCGGCTCCGGCTGGGCGGGCATGCCGTCGAAGTAGGGCGCCTTGCGCACGTAGGTCGAGGCCGGGTCCCACTCGAAGGTGTCACCGGTCGGGACCGGCAGCGACTGCCAGATCTCGTCGCCCTTGAACACGTCGGCGTAGTCCCGCAGGAACATCTCCTGGTCGATCGAGGAGTTGACGACCTCGGAGACCTCCTCCGGCGAGGGCCAGATGTCCTTGAGGAAGACCGGCTCGCCGTCGGCGCCGGTGCCGAGCGGCTCGCTGTTCAGGTCGATGTCCATCGTGCCCGCGAGGGCGTAGGCGACGACCAGCGGCGGCGAGGCCAGGTAGTTCATCTTGACGTCGGGGTTGATCCGGCCCTCGAAGTTGCGGTTGCCGGACAGCACCGCGGTGACCGCCAGGTCGTTCTCCTGGACGGCGGCGGAGATCTCCTCCGGCAGCGGGCCGGAGTTGCCGATGCAGGTGGTGCAGCCGTAGCCGACCAAGTTGAAGCCGATCTTGTCGAGGTACGGCTGCAGCCCGGAGCGCTCGAAGTAGCCGGTGACGACCTGGGATCCGGGCGCCAGGGAGGTCTTGACCCACGGCTTGCGGGTCAGGCCCTTCTCGACCGCCTTCTTGGCCAGCAGCGCGGCGCCGAGCATGACGTACGGGTTGGAGGTGTTGGTGCAGCTGGTGATGGCCGCGATGGTCACCACGCCGTGGTCGATCTCGAAGCTCGTGCCGTCGGCGAGGGTGACCGGGACCGGCTTGTGCGGGCGCACGCCGTTGGCCCGGGCGTTGGAGGCGGGGGCGTCGGAGGCCGGGAAGCTCTCCTCGCTCTCCTCGTCCACGCCGTCGCCCTCGAAGTCGGTGACGTAGTTGCGCACGTCGCGCCGCCAGGTCTCCTTGGCCGCCGAGAGCGCGATGCGGTCCTGCGGGCGCTTCGGGCCGGCGATCGACGGCACGACGGTGGACAGGTCCAGCTCGATGTACTCGGAGAAGACCGGCTCCGGCGCGGACGGGTCGAGCCAGAGGCCCTGGGCCTTGGCGTAGGCCTCGACCAGGGCGACCTGCTCGTCGGAGCGGCCGGTGAGGCGCAGGTAGTTGATCGTCTCGCCGTCGATCGGGAAGATCGCGCAGGTGGAGCCGAACTCGGGGCTCATGTTGCCGATGGTGGCGCGGTTGGCCAGCGGCACGCTGGAGACGCCCTCGCCGTAGAACTCGACGAACTTGCCGACGACGCCGTGCTTGCGCAGCATCTCGGTGATGGTGAGCACCAGGTCGGTGGCGGTGGCCCCGGCGGGGAGCTTGCCGGTCAGCTTGAAGCCGACCACCCGCGGGATCAGCATGGAGATCGGCTGGCCGAGCATCGCGGCCTCGGCCTCGATGCCGCCGACGCCCCAGCCGAGCACGCCGATGCCGTTCTCCATGGTGGTGTGGGAGTCGGTGCCGACGCAGGTGTCCGGGTAGGCCTTCCCATCGCGGATCATCACGACGCGGGCCAGGTGCTCGATGTTGACCTGGTGCACGATGCCGGTGCCCGGCGGGACGACCTTGAACTCGTCGAAGGCGGTCTGACCCCAGCGCAGGAACTGGTAGCGCTCGCGGTTGCGCTCGTACTCCCGCTCGACGTTGCGCTGGAACGAGTCCGGCCCGCCGAAGAAGTCGACGATGACGGAGTGGTCGATGACCATCTCGGCCGGGGCGAGCGGGTTGATCTTCGCGGGGTCGCCGCCGAGGTCGCGCACGGCCTCGCGCATGGTGGCCAGGTCCACCACGCAGGGCACGCCGGTGAAGTCCTGCATGATCACGCGGGCTGGCGTGAACTGGATCTCCACGCTCGGCGCGGCGGACGGGTCCCACTGGCCCAGCGCGCGGATGTGGTCGGCCGTGATGTTGGCGCCGTCCTCGGTGCGCAGCAGGTTCTCCAGCAGGATCTTCAAGCTGTACGGGAGGCGCGCCGACCCCTCGACGGCGTCCAGCCTGTAGATCTCATATGCCGCGTCACCGACGCGGAGCGTGTCACGGCTGCCGAAGCTGTTCGCGGACACGATTCGCCTCCCTCATCACCAGGTCGTCTGGGTCGTCTGGCGCCCTGTCGATAAAGGCGCACCTGAAATCCTGCCGCACCGCGGGAGTGGCCATGTCGGTTAGGTATGCCTAACCCGCATGTCACCGGTGGGTTGCAGCAGATGTCTCGACATCAAGATATCCCGCCAGATATCTCGACATCAAGTTACCTGCCAGTACGATCACATCGGGAGGAGGCGCCAGTAGGCCAGCCCGAGGACGGCGACGGAGAGCACCGGCGCGAGGAACTTCTGCTCGAAGGCCCGGCCCGTCTTGAGCCCCATCTTCCACGGCAGCAGCCAGCGCTGCCTCATCGGCCACAGCACCGGGCAGCCCTTCTCGGTGCAGCAGTCGCCCACCACGTGCACCAGGCACCCCATCGCGACCGCCACCCCGAGCCAGGCGTAGCCGACGCCGTCGGAGCGGAACACCAGGAACAGCCCGGCCGTCAGCGCGACGTTCACCATCGCCGAGGCGAACTTCTTGCCCGGGATCCCGATCCCGATCGCCCGCAGCGCCAGGCCGATCATCAGCACGACCAGGACGTCGCGGCCGACCGGATGGGTGGAGGCGAGGTAGTGCGCGCCGAACCCGGCGGCGACCGCGAACAGCAGCGAGTGGGTGGCGTTGCGGTGCCCGCCGGCCAGCCAGTTGACCGCCTTGCTCAGCACCCAGGTGACCGGCCCGAAGGTCTGCGCGATCGTCGCGCTGGGATGGTCGAGGTCCGGCAGCATCGCGGCCCCGGCGCAGACCAGGGCCCCGGCGATGAACTCGGCCGGCGTCAGCGCGTCCGCCATGACGCCGATCTCGACGTATCGGGAGGGTTCGGTGAGCAGTGGCAGCGCGGCCAGGGCGGGCGCCACGCCCAGCCAGGCGATCGCCCCCGTCAGCGCGTGCGTGTGCCCCATCATTGCTCGACCACCACCATCAAGATCACACCTGGTGAGCGTACGGCATGTCCGCGCGGAGCGGCGGACCGCTCCATTGTCACCGGGGCGATCACCGGAGGGGAAGCGGCGGCCAGGGCCGCGAGGCGGGGAAACGGCAGACGGGACCGTTCCGCACCGAAAGCACCCCCCAGCCCTTCCGGCACGGAACGAATCCCGTCTATGTCATTTGTAACGCCTAGGTCTCAGTGCTTGTTCCGAAATCCGGCGAGAATCTCGTGATCTATCTCACTTTTCCGCTGGGTGACCGGAGAATTCCGCCGAGTGATCGCCTCACGGGTCCGGAATGCGGGTGTTGTCTTCGGAACAGTCTAGATATATCTTTGAAGAGTCTAGAGCGATCGAAGGTCGATCGTGGAGACGGGAGGACGACATGGCATCCGCAGAGGCGATGGGCGGCTGGCCGTACACCGACCCGCGTGAGATCCGCCGCGAGATGAGGCGCGCCGCCCGGAGGGCCTGGCGCGCCCTGGCCGAGGGCCGCCCGGAGTACGGTCCCGGTCCCGGGCGGCGCGGGCATCACGGCCCGCCCGTTCCGCCCGGCCTGCCCGGGGGCGGGCCGCATGAGCGCCGTCACCGCGGGCGCCCTGGTGGCGGGCCGTTCGGCGCCGGCTTCCCCTGGGAGTGGAGTCGGGGCGGCCCCTGGGGCGGCGGCCCGGGCGGGCCGTTCGGCGGGCGGCCGCCGTTCGGCCGGGGACGCAAGGCCAAGCGGGGCGACGTGCGCGCCGCGATCCTGGCGCTCCTCGCCGAGGAGCCCCGCAACGGCTACCAGATCATCCAGGAGATCGCCCAGCGCAGCCAGGGCGGCTGGAAACCCAGTCCGGGAGCGGTCTACCCGGCGCTGCAGCAGCTCACCGACGAGGGCCTGGTGCTGTCCGAGGAGCACGACGGCCGCAAGACCTTCCGGCTCACCGAGGCGGGCCGCGCCTACGTCGCCGAGCACGCCGACGAGGTGCGCGCCCCCTGGAAGGAGATGACGCCCGACGTCGACGAGAGCACCTGGGAGCTGGTCGAGCTGGCCCGGCAGTCGGGGTTCGCCATGATGCAGATCCTGCAGACCGGGAGCGAGGCCCAGATCCGCCAGGCCAGGCAGCAGCTGGTCGAGACGCGCCGCAGGCTCTACCAGATCCTCGCCGACGGCGACCCCGGCGAGGAGTGAACGCGCCCGGCGGCGACCCCGGCGAGGAGCGGACGCGGGAACGGGCCGCGCCCCGGGGGCGGGCCGTTCCCGCCGCGACCGCCATGGTGAGCGGGACCGGGGGCGGGGACGCCCCGGCGGGTCACAGCGGCGGCCGGCCGATGGACTCGCGCAGCCGCCGCATCTCCCCCGCGATCCGCTCCAGCGTCCAGTGGGCGTTCAGGCCGCTGGGGTTGGGCAGCACCCACACCGCCGCGTCCCCGATCCGCTCCGGCTGGGGGCCGACCGCCGCCTTCGGTCGCCCGAACGCCGCCCGGTAGGCGGTCACCCCCGCCACCGCCAGCACCCGCGGCCGGACCTCGGCGACCAGCCGCGCCAGACGCAGGCCGCCGGCGCGGAACTCCTCCGCCGACAGCTCCGCCGCCTGCGCGGTGGCGCGGGCCACCACGTTGGTGATGCCGAGCCCGAAGGACGGCAGCAGGTCCTGCTCGGCGGGCGAGAGCAGCCGGGGGGTGAGGCCGGAGCGGTGCAGCGCCGGCCAGAAGCGGTTGCCCGGACGGGCGAAGTGGTGGCCGGTCGCGGCGGAGTAGAGACCGGGGTTGATGCCGCAGAACAGGATGTCCAGCGCGGGACCGAGCACGTCGTCGATCACCCGGTCCCGCGCCGCCTCGAGTTCGGCTCTGGTGGGAGGCATGATCGGATATCTGACCGCTCCGGGCGCCCGCTAACCCGCCCCCGGCGGGCGAGGCGGCCCCCGGCGGGCGAGGCGGCCCTCGCGCGTCAGCCCATCTCCTCCAGTCTCCGCCCCTTGGTCTCCTTCACCTTCACCAGCACGAACGCCAGGGACAGCGCGGCGAAGGCCGCGTAACCGACGTAGGCCCCGGCCAGGCTCCACTCCGACAGGGAGGGGAACGAGACGGTGATCAGCCAGTTGGCCACCCACTGCGCGGCGGCGGCCACCGAGAGCGCGGCGGCCCTGATCCGGTTGGGGAACATCTCGCCGAGCAGCACCCAGACGACCACGCCCCACGACAGTGCGAAGAACAGCACGAACACGTGCGCGGCGACGAGCGCGACGGCGCCCTGCAGCTCCGGCAGCGTCACGGTCTCGCCGTGCGGCACGCCCGCGCTGAACGCCCACGCGGCCGTGGCGAGCGCGACCGCCATGCCCGCCGAGCCGATCATCAGCAGCGGCCGGCGGCCGATCCGGTCGACGAGCGCGATCGCGATGAACGTGCCGACGATGTTGATGATCGAGGTGGAGAAGCTGATCAGCAGCGAGTCGCTCTGGTTGATGCCGACCGACTGCCACAGCGCCGACGAGTAGTAGAAGATGACGTTGATCCCGACGAACTGCTGGAAGACCGAGAGCGTGATGCCGATCCAGACGATCGGCAGCAGCCCCAGCGCCGAGCCCCGCAGGTCGCGCAGGCGCGGCCGGTGCTCCAGGCGCAGCGACCGCTGGATGTCCGCCAGCCGGGCGTCCAGGTCGGCGCCGCCGCCCTCGACCTCGGCCAGCACCTCGCGGGCCCGCTCGGCGCGGCCCGCCGCGACGAGGAAGCGCGGCGACTCGGGGATGACCGAGGCGAACAGCAGATACAGCAGGGCCGGGACCAGGCAGGCGCCGAGCATCCACTGCCAGGCCTGGACGCCCAGCAGCTCGTTGTTCACGTCACCCCCGGCGACCTGCGCGATCGCGTAGTTCACCAGCTGGGAGACCGCGATGCCCAGCACGATCGCGAGCTGCTGGAAGGAGCCGAGGCGGCCCCGGTAGGCGGGCGGCGAGACCTCGGCGATGTAGGCGGGGCCGAGGACCGAGGCCATGCCGATCCCCACGCCGGCCAGCACCCGCCAGAAGGCCAGGTCCCAGATGCCGAACGGCAGGGCCTGGCCGACGGAGCTGACCGCGAACAGGACCGCGGCCACCTGCATCGTCCGGGTCCGCCCCCAGCGGTCGGCCAGGCCTCCGGCGATCCAGGCGCCGAGCGCCGAGCCGAGCAGCGCGATCGCCACCACGAAGCCGGTCGTCACCGGTCCCACCTCGAAGTGGCGCTGGATGCCGGTGACGGCGCCGTTGATCACGGCGCTGTCGTATCCGAAGAGGAAGCCGCCGATCGCCGCCGCGGCGGTGATGAAGACGACGTGCCCGAGATGTTCGCTGTGGGTGCCCGGGGTGCCCGGGGACGCGGTACCGACCATGGCGGTCCTTTCCCCCGAAAGAAGACCTGAGTCCTCCCCCTACCCGGGCACCGCATGGTGTCACCGCGCGCTTACCACATGTCCGGATGTCCGGGCGCTCCCCCCGGGCGGCGGGACGGGGCGTCAGAGCCGCGGGTCCACCGGCTCCGACTCCAGTGCGAGGACGGCGAAGACCGCCTCGTGCACCCGCCAGAGCGGCTCGCCCTCCACCAGCCGGCACAGCGCCTCCAGGCCGAGCGCGTGCTCGCGCAGGGCCAGCGAGCGCTTGCGGCCCAGGAAGCGCTCACGCAGCACCGGCAGGCTCTCGGTGTAGTCGGGGCCGTAGATGATCCGCAGGTACTCCCGCCCGCGCACCTTGATCCCCGGCTGCACCCGGGAGGTCTGGGACGCCGCGGGCACGGCGGTCGGCTTGACCACCATGCCCTCGCCGCCCTCGGCGGTCAGCGCCGACCACCACTCGGTCGCCGCCCGCACCGACTCGGCCGAGTCCAGGTCCGCGTGGACGTGCCGGGTGTGCGTGATCAGCGGGTCCTCCAGGCGGGAGAGCATCTCCAGGTGCCAGGGGTGCGGCTCGGTCACGGCCGTCGCCCGGCCCTCGCAGGCGAGGATCTGGAAGGGGGCCAGGCTGACGCCGTCCAGTCCGGAGACGGGCCGGCAGTAGCGCGCGTAGGCGTCCCGGAACCGGGCGGCGTTGTCCAGCCGGCGCCGGGTGTCCGCCAGCAGGTCCCCCACGTCGAGTCCGCGCCGGGCCGCCGCCTCCAGCGCCGCGACCGCCTCGGGCAGCGCGGCGCGCGCCGCGGCCCCCACCGACGCGTACTGCTCGCGGATCAGCCCCTCGGCCTTGGCCGACCACGGCAGCAGTTCGCAGTCGAGCACCAGCCAGTCCGAGTCCAGCTCGTCCATGAGCGGCGCGCACGCCCGCCGGAGCCGGTCCACCA
This sequence comes from Planomonospora alba, assembly GCF_039534085.1. Classification (NCBI taxonomy): domain Bacteria; kingdom Bacillati; phylum Actinomycetota; class Actinomycetes; order Streptosporangiales; family Streptosporangiaceae; genus Planomonospora; species Planomonospora alba. The sequence goes on along the minus strand of NZ_BAAAUT010000012.1, from coordinate 75,005 downwards.
GCTCGCCGGTCGTCGCGAGGTCGGTGAAGAACGGCCGGCCGGTGCGGGTGTACACCGCGCCCGCGCTCCCGTCCGCGACCCCGAACCGGGCCGCGGCGGCCTCGGGGGTCCTGGCCAGGACGACCACCGCCCGCGAGCCCATGTGCTTCTCCTCGCACACCACGCGGGTCACCCCGGCGGCCGCGAACTCCGCGAACGCCTCGGCCGGGTGCTCCAGGAAGCCCTCCAGCCGGGACGTCTCCGGCGGGGCCATCGTCGGCGGCAGGTAGACCAGCCAGCGCGGGTCCGCCGCGAAGCGGCTCATGACCTCCAGCGCGGCGGCGGCGTTCTCCTCCCGGATCTTGATGCGGCCGCCGCCGTGGCGCACCTCGATGTGCCGGGTGCCCCGCACGTCGTCGATGGCCAGCAGGCCCGGGTCCCTGTGCGCGGCGCCGTGGCCGGTCCCGCCGCCCGCGGGGGCCAGGGGCCGGGCGGGCTCGTACCAGACCCTCTGCGCGGGGACCGAGACGATCTCCCGGCTCGGGTAGCGCAGCGCGGTCAGCTTCCCGCCGAAGACCACGCCGGTGTCCAGGCAGATGGTGTTGTTGACCCACTCGGGCTCGGTGACCGGGGTGTGGCCGTAGACGACCATGGCCCGGCCGCGGTACTCCCTGGCCCAGGGGTGGCGGACCGGCAGGCCGTACTCGTCGGTCTCGCCGGTGGTGTCGCCGTACAGCGCGAAGGAGCGCACCCGGCCCGAGGCGCGGCCGTGGTAGGCCTCCTTCAGCCCGGCGTGCGCGACGACGAGCCGGCCGCCGTCGAGCTGGTAGTGGCTGATCAGGCCGTCCATGAACTCCAGGGCGGCCCGGCGGAACTCCTCCGGCTCGGCGGCGAGCTGGTCGAGCGACTCCTGCAGCCCGTGCGCGACGCGCACCTTGCGCCCGTGCAGCGCGCGGGCGAGCTTCTGCTCGTGGTTGCCGGACACGCACAGCGCGGTCCCGGCGGCGACCATGCCCATGACGAGCCGGAGCACGCCCGGCGTGTCGGGACCGCGGTCCACCAGGTCGCCGACGAACACCGCGGTGCGGCCCTCGGGGTGGGTCGCTCCGGTCGGGGTGACCTCCCAGCCGAGCTCGCGCAGCAGCGCCTCCAGCTCGGCGCGGCAGCCGTGCACGTCGCCGATGACGTCGAACGGCCCGGTCAGCTCGCGCCGGTCGGTCCACGCCCGCTCGGTGGCGACCGTGGCGGCTTCGATCTCCTCGACGCCGCGCAGCACGTGCACCCGGCGGAAGCCCTCCCGGGTGATCCTGCCCAGGGAGCGGCGCAGGTCCTTGCGCTGGCGCCGTACCACGCCCGGCCCGAAGTCGCGGTCGGGCCGGGCCGCGTTGCGCTCGATCGCGACCTGTTCGGGCACGTCGAGGACGATCGCGTCGGCCAGCACGTTCTCGGCCTTGGCGAGCTCGATGAGCTGCCTGCGGGCCTCGGACTGCACGCTGGTGGCGTCCACGACGGTCAGCAGGCCGCGGCGCAGCCGGGTGCGGACGATGTAGTGGAGCACGTCGAAGGCGTCCGGCGTGGCCGCCTGGTCGTTCTCGTCGTCGGCCACCAGGCCGCGGCAGAAGTCGGAGGAGACCACCTGGGTCGGCCGGAAGTGCCGGCGGGCGAAGGTGGACTTCCCGCTCCCGGAGACGCCGACGAGCACGACCAGCGACATCTCCGGCACGCTGATCGCGGGCGCCCCGGCCGGCGGCGCGGCGGTCCCGTCCGGGACGGCGGTCTCGGTCATCTCGTTCCTCCCAGGGTGAAGACGGCCAGCTGCGTGGGCGGGCCGACCTCGGGGTCGTCGTCCCCGACCGGCCGGAAGGCGGCGGTGTAGCCGTACTCGGCGCAGACCCTCTCCGCCCAGGCGGCGAACTCGGCCCGGGTCCACTCGAAGCGGTGGTCCGGGTGGCGCATGCCCGTCAGGAACGGGTAGCGGACGTTGTACTCGGCGTTGGGCGTGGTCACGACCGCGTGCCCGGGGCGCGCGGCGCCGAAGACAACGCGTTCGAGGGCCGCCAGGCGCGGCGGGTCGACGTGCTCGACCACCTCCATGAGCACGGCGGCGTCGTAGCCGGCGAAGCGGTCGTCGGTGTAGGTCAGCGCGCCCTGGAACAGCTCCAGCCGCTCCCGCCGCCGGTCGGGCATGCGGTCGAGCCGGAGCCTGCGGGCGGCGGCGGCGAGCGCCCGCGCCGAGACGTCCGTCCCGGCGACCTTGGTGAAGGACGGGTCGTCCAGCAGCGCGCCGACCAGCTGCCCGGTCCCGCAGCCCAGGTCGATGACCGTGCGTGCGCCCAGCTCGCGCAGGACGGTGAGCACCGCCTCCCGCCGCAGCGTGTTCAGCGGCCGCCCCGCCGCCTGCGGTCCGGGCCCCGACCCCTGCGGTCCGGATCCCGCCGGCTCACGGGGCGCGCCGTCCTGACCGTTCCCGGTCCCGGCGCCGTCCCCGGCCCGCTCCCCGGTCCCGGCCCGCTCCTCGCCCTCCGGCACGTCCTCCGTCTCCGCGAGGAGGGCGTCCGCCTCGCCGGGCGCGGCCAGCGCGCCCGTCTCCTCCTCGGCGGGGGGCTCCAGCTCCTCCTCCACGTCGTCGCCCAGCTCGGCCAGGCGGGCGAGGGCGGTGCGGGCCAGGGACCGGCGCCGGCCCAGGTAGCGGCGGGTGATCAGGCCCCTCTCCGGGTGGCCGGCCAGCCACGACTCGCCCGCGCCGACGAGCTTGTCCACCTCGTCGGGGGCGATCCAGTAGTGCTTGGTGTCGTCCAGCACCGGCAGCAGCACGTAGAGCTGGTTGAGCGCGTCGGCCAGCCGGACCCCGCCGCGCAGCGCCAGCCGTACGTAGCGGGAGTCCCCCCACTCGGGGAAGGCCTCGTCCAGCGGTACGGCGTGCGCCTCGACCGCCCAGCCGAGCGGCGCGAAGAGGCGGTGCGCCAGGTCGGGCCCGCCCCGGCAGGGCAGGGCGGGCAGCGTGATCTCCAGCGGGATCGGCCCGGCGGCGAGCTCGGGGCGGCTCGCGCAGCGCCCGGCGCGGGCGGTGCGGAACACGTCCGCCAGCGCCCCGGCCAGCAGCGACGACGCCGCGTAGGGCCGGTCGTTGACGTACTGCCCCAGGGTGTGGTCGGGCGTGGAGCGGCCGCGGGAGCGCGCCAGGCGGACCGGGTCGACGTCGAGCAGCAGCGCCGCCGTGCAGCGCTGCTCGTTCGCCTCCGGGTAGAAGACGCGGGCCGTGCCGTACGACCGGCCGAACTCCTGGACCCGGTCCGGATGCTTGTGCAGCAGGAAGCCGAGGTCGGTGGCGGGCCGCACGGTCGTGGAGATCGTCAGCAACACCCGGGACAGTCTGCCGTATGTCCGATTCGCCGGACCATCGATTAACAGGCCGGGCGGACCGGACCGCCGCCTCCCCGGTGCGTCCCGGGAGCCGCCCCGAGACCCGCTCCGGGCCTGCTCCGGGCCTGCTCCGGAGAGAGGCGGGCGCGGGGCGCGGGATGCGGAGGCCCGCGCCCGCCCGGCCCGGGGCGCGCGGCCCTACACCCGGGGCAGCACCTCGGCCGCGATGAGCTCCAGGTGCTCCAGGTCGCCCAGGTCGAGCACCTGCAGGTAGACCCGCTCGGCGCCCAGCTCGGCGAACCTGCCGATCTTCTCGACCACCTCGGCGGGCGTGCCCGCCAGGCCGTTCTCGCGCAGCTCGGCGGGGTCCCGCCCGACGGCCCCGGCCCGGCGGGCGATCTCGGCCTCGTCGGCGCCGACGCAGACGACCTGCGCGACCGAGAGCACCATGTCCGAGCGCCCCTCCTTCTCGCACGCCTCCCGCACCCGGGAGAAGCCGACAGCGGTGTCCTCCAGGGTGCGGAACGGCAGGTTGTACTCGTCGGCGAAGCGCGCGGCCAGCCGCGGGGTGCGCTTGGCGCCGAACCCGCCGATGATGATCGGCGGCCTGGGGCTCTGCACGGGCTTGGGCAGGGCGGGCGAGTCCGCGAGCCGGTAGTGCGCGCCCTCGAAGGAGAACGTCGTGCCCGCGGGCGTGGTCCAGAGCCCGGTGATGATCTCCAGCTGCTCCTCGAAGCGCGCGAAGCGCTCCCCGATCGGCGGGAACGGGATGCCGTAGGCGGCGTGCTCGGCGTCGAACCAGCCGGTGCCCAGGCCCAGCTCGACCCGGCCGCCGCTCATCTGGTCCACCTGGGCCACGCTGATCGCCAGCGGCCCGGGCAGCCGGAAGGTCGCCGGGGTGACGAGCGTGCCCAGTCTGATCGTGGAGGTCTCCCGCGCCAGGCCCGCCAGGGTCACCCACGCGTCGGTGGAACCGGGGCCGGGGTCGCCCGGCCCGATCCGCACGTAGTGGTCGGAACGGAAGAAGGCGTCGAACCCCAGGCGTTCCGAGGTCCGCGCGACCGCCAGCAGCTCGTCGTAGGTGGCGCCCTGCTGCGGCTCAGTGAAGATCCTCAACTTCATGACCCCATTATCCGGGCGCCCCGCGCGGCATCCGCGGAAAGCCCGCCCCGCGGCACGCCCCCTTGCTAACATCCGGACTCCGGATGCAAAGAGTGTCCAAGCTGATACTCTGCGCGATGACTCGACGCCGTCGAGAAGGTGGATCACATGTCCGTGGTGGCAGACCGCTCCGCCGCTCGCCACGCTCGCGAGCCCGGCACCCCGCCCCGTTCCGTCGTCGTGCTCGCCTCGGTGGCCCTGACCGTCACGACCGGCGCCGCGCTCTGGGCCCTGCCGTCCGACACCGACGAGTGGATGCGCCCCGCCCAGGCCCGGGCCCAGACCGCCGCCACCCTCGCCGCCACCCGGCCCGCCGCCTCCGGCCTGGCCGCCGCGCCGTCCGCGCCCCTGCGCGGCACCGGGCCGTCCGGGTTCGCGGCGTTCGTCGACGTGGTCAACGACCCCCGCTTCAACCTGCCCCGCGCGGCCCAGCAGAACGGCGTGCGCTGGTTCACGCTCGGTCACCTCACCGCCGGGCAGGACGGCTGCACCCCCCGGTGGGGCGGGCGCCAGGACCAGGGCGGCAACCCGGTCGCCAACCGCCTGGGCCGGCTCCGGACCGCCGGCGGCGACGCCGGCCTCTCCTTCGGCGGCTCCGCCGGGCGGGAGCTCGCCTCGGCCTGCCTGGTCCCCGGCCGGCTGGCCGCCGCCTACCGCCAGGCCGTGGGGGCCTTCGACGCCGCCCACATCGACTTCGAGATCCGGGACCCGGCCGACCACGAGGCCGTACGGCGCCGCGCCGCCGCCGTCGCGACGCTCCAGCGGGAGAAGAGCGGCGCCGGGCGGCCTCTCGCGGTGAGCTTCACCGTTCCGCTGACCGGCGAAGGGCTCTCCTCCCATGACCAGCTGATGCTCCGGACCACCCGCGAGGCGGGCGTGCGGATCACCGCGGTCAACCTCCTGGTGCCGCTGCGGGCCGCCGAGACTGCCCGGGGCCGCCTGCGCCCGGTCGCCGCGGCGGTGCGCGCCGCCCAGCCCCAGATCGCCCGGGCACTGGGCGAGTCCCCGGCCTGGCGGCGGATCGCGCTCACACCCGTCCTCGCCGGGCCCACCGACCTGTCCGCCGCCGACGCCCGCAAGCTGGCCGGCTTCGCCGCCCGCCACCGCCTGGCCTGGCTGTCCACCCGGGGCGCCACCCCGGTGCCCGAGGTCGTCCGCCTGCTGGCCGCCCCGCCCCGGTAGGCGGCGGGCCGCCGGCCGCCCGGCGGACGCGGTCAGGAACGCACGAGCAGCGCCACGCTCTCCACGTGGCTCGTCATCGGGAAGGCGTCGAAGGCGCGCAGGTCGGCCAGGCGGTAGCCGCGCTCGGCGAGCCACGCGAGGTCGCGGGCGAGCGTGGCGGGATCGCAGGAGACGTAGACGATCCGGGACGCCTCCAGGCCGGCGACGCGCTCGACGACCTCGCGGCCGAGCCCCGTCCGGGGCGGGTCGACGACGACCAGGTCGGCGCGCTCGATGCCGTGCCGGTCCAGCGCGCTCTCCACGAGGCCCCGGGCGAAGCGGGCCTGCGGCAGGTCGCGGAGGTTGCGCTCGGCGTCGCGGACCGCGACCGGGTCGGACTCCACGCCGAAGACGGCGCCGTCGGGGCCGACCGCCTCGGCCAGGCCCGCGGCGAACAGGCCGACCCCGCAGTAGAGGTCGAGCGCCCACTCCCCCGGCCTCGGGTCGGCGAACTCCATGACCGTCCGGAGCAGCGTCGCGGCGGCGCCGGGGTGGATCTGCCAGAAACCGCTCCCGGTGACCTGGAAGTCGCGCCCGCCGACCCGCTCGGTCACGTGGTGGCGGCCGTGGACCGTCCGGGTGCGGCCGCGGCCTTCGTTGACGAGGACGGCCACGCCCTCGTCGAGGTCGGGCACGGCCACCGTACGGCGGGGCTTGGGCGCCACCACGACCGCCCGCTCCCCCGTCGAGGAGGCGATGACCTCGACCGAGGAGGCGCCGCGCCAGTCCATGACCTCGGCGCCGACGTCCTCCACCCCGGGGTGCGCGATCAGGCAGGCGTCCACCGGCTGGATGTCGTGGGAGCGGTGGCGGCGCAGGCCGACCGTCCCGTCGCGGTCGACGGCGAACTGCACGCGGGTGCGCCAGCCCAGCCCGTCGGGGGCGCCGGGCACCTCCTCGACCTGCCCGGTCCACTCGATCCCGGCCAGGCGCCGCAGCTGCTCGGCCACCACGGCGGTCTTCAGGCGGCGCTGCGCGGGCAGCGTGGCGTGCTGCCAGTCGCAGCCTCCGCACAGGCCGGGACCGGCGAAGGGGCAGGGCGCCACCACCCGGTCCGGGGAGGCGTCCAGGACCTTCACGGCGTCGGCGCGCAGGAAGCGGGAGGTCTCCTCGGTGATCTCGGCCAGGACCCTCTCGCCGGGGAGCGCGTGCCGGACGAACACCACCCGGCCCTCGTGGCGGGCGACGCACCAGCCGCCGTGCGCGACCGGTCCCACCGTCAGTTCGATCGCCATCGTGCCCCCATGCCCCGTTCTCTCTCGTGCCTCCCCTGCCTCGCAGAGCGGTCCGTGCAAGGTTATGCCTTGCCGTCGGGCTGTCGCGCCGCCTTGCGCCGGGGGCGGCGGACCGCCCCGGCGGCGGGGGGCTCGGGACGGCCCTTGAGCCGCGCGGAGGACTCCAGCTGCCACGGCACGCTGATGACCATCACGCCGGGCTGGAAGAGCAGCCGGCCCTTCAGCCGCAGCGCGCTCTGGTTGTGCAGGATGTGCTCCCACCAGTGGCCGACGACGTACTCGGGGATGTAGACGCTCACCACGTCGCGGGGGGAGCGCCGGCGCACCGACCGGACGTACTCCAGGATCGGCCGGGTGATCTCCCGGTAGGGCGAGTCGAGGATCTTCAAGGGCACCGGGATGCCCCGCCGCTCCCACTCGTCGGCCAGCGCCCGGGCCTCGGCGCCCTCCACGCCCACGGTGAGCGCCTCCAGGGTGGAGGGGCGGGTGGCGCGGGCGTAGGCGAGGGCGCGCAGGGTCGGCTTGTGGATCTTGGAGACGAGGACGACGGCGTGGTTGCGCGCCGGCAGCACCGACTCGTCGATCTGCGCGTCCTCGGTGACGGCGAGTTCGCGGGCGACCTTCTCGTAGTGGCCGTGGATGCCCTTCATCATCGCGAACAGCACCGGCATGGCCACGCAGACGATCCAGGCGCCGTGGGTGAACTTGGTCAGCAGCACGACCACCAGCACCAGGCCGGTCATGACGCCGCCGAAGAAGTTGATGGCCCGCGAGCGCTGCATGTGCAGCCGGGCCCTGGCGTCGATCTCGCCCTTCATGTGCCGGGTCCAGTGCCGGACCATGCCGATCTGGCTCAGCGTGAAGGAGACGAAGACGCCGACGATGTAGAGGTTCAGCAGGCGGCTGACGTCGGCCTGGAATCCCCACAGCAGCAGGCAGGCGGCCGCCGCCAGGATGAGGATGCCGTTGGAGAAGGCCAGCCGGTCGCCGCGGGTGTGCAGCTGGCGGGGGAGGAAGCGGTCCTGCGCGAGGATCGAGCCGAGCACGGGGAAGCCGTTGAAGGCGGTGTTCGCCGCCAGGAACAGGATCAGCGCGGTGATGCCGGAGATGACGAAGAACAGCGGCGAGCCGTCGCCGAAGACCGCCTCGGCCACCTGCGCGATGATCGGCTGCTGGTGGTAGTCGTAGCCGGCGGGGTGGCCGTCGATGAACACGTCGCGGTAGGCGGAGGCGGGGTCGGCGACCCGGACGCCGGAGGCCAGGCCCAGCGTGATGATGCCGGTGAACATCGTCACCGAGATCAGGCCCATCATGAGCAGCGTCCTGGCCGCGTTCCTGCTCTTGGGCTTGCGGAAGGCGGGCACGCCGTTGCTGATCGCCTCGACGCCGGTCAGCGCGGCGCAGCCGGAGGAGAACGCGCGCAGGATCAGGAAGGCCGCGGCGAAGGAGGTGAGGTTGGTCTGCTCGGCGATGATCTCGTACTCGGCGGTGGGGGCGCGCAGCTCGTCGCCGAGGACGTACAGCCGGAAGAAGCCGTGGACGATCATGCCGAGGACCGCGGCCATGAAGGCGTAGGTGGGGATGGCGAAGGCCATCCCGGACTCGCGCACGCCTCTGAGGTTGAGGAGCATGAGCACGATCACCACGATGATCGCGACCAGCGGTTTGTGCGTCGCGACGTACGGGATGGTCGCGCCCACGTAGTCGACGCCGTTGGCCACCGAGACGGCGACGGTGAGGACGTAGTCGACCATGAGCGCACTGGCGACGGTCAGGCCGGCGTTCCTGCCGAGGTTGACGGTGGCCACCTCGTAGTCGCCGCCCCCGCTGGGATAGGCGTGCACGTTCTGCCGGTAGGACGCGACGACCGTGAGCATCACCACCACGACGCCGCCCGCCACCCAGGGGCTGAAGTTGTAGAACGACAGGCCCGCCAGGGAGAGGATGACGAGGATCTCCTGCGGGGCGTAGGCCACCGAGGACAGGGCGTCGCTCGCGAACACCGGCAGCGCGATGCGCTTCGGCAGCAACTGCTCGTGCAGCTGCGTGCTGCGCAGTGCGCGCCCGATGAACAGGCGTTTGGCGAGGTCCGTCGTTTTCGGCACGTCTGTCGATGCTAGTCGTTCCGGGTGCTCACCCTCACGCGCCGCCCCCGGAAGCGGGCCATACTGGCTGGGTACATCCGACAAGCGAGATCCGCCTCGACACCACCGGCGGGGGAGCATGCATATTGTGATCATGGGGTGCGGCCGGGTGGGCTCCACCCTGGCGCACATCCTCGAGGACGGCGGCCACTCGGTCGCGATCATCGACCGGGACCCGCAGGCGTTCCGGAAACTGCGGGCGGGCTTCCGCGGGCGCCGGGTGACCGGGATCGGCTTCGACCGCGACGTGCTGGAGGAGGCCGGGATCGGCTCCGCCGGCGCCTACGTGGCGGTGAGCAGCGGCGACAACTCCAACGTCATCTCCGCCCGCGTCGCCCGGGAGACCTTCGGCGTCGACAACGTGGTCGCCCGCATCTACGACCCCCGGCGCGCCGAGGTCTACCAGCGCCTGGGCATCCCCACCGTCGCCACGGTCCGCTGGACCGCCGACCAGATCCTGCGGCGGGTGCTCCCCGAGGGCGCCGAGCCGCTCTGGCGCGACCCCACCGGGACGGTCGTGCTGGCCGAGGTCGCCTACCACCCCGCCTGGATCGGCACCCGGACCAGAGACCTGGAGGAGGCCGCGGGGGTGCGCCTGGCGTTCGTCAACCGCATGGGCGAGACCCTGCTGCCCCGGCGCGACACCATGGTGCAGGAGGGCGACATCCTGCACGTCATGGCCGCAGGCAAGGACATGGACCGCATCAACGGCGTGCTGTGCGCGCCGCCGGAGGAGGAGGACTGATGCGCGTCACCATCGCGGGCGCGGGGGCCGTCGGCCGGTCCATCGCGGCCGAGCTCCTGGAGAACGGCCACCAGGTCCTGCTCATCGACGTCGACCCCAAGGCCATCAAGATCGACTCAGTGCCGCAGGCGGAGTGGCTGCTCGCCGACGCCTGCGAGATCTCCTCGCTGGACGAGGCCGGCCTGACCGACTGCCACGTGGTCATCGCCGCCAGCGGCGACGACAAGGTCAACCTCGTCGTCTCGCTGCTGGCCAAGACCGAGTACGGCGTGCCGCGCGTCGTCGCCCGGATCAACCACCCGAAGAACGAGTGGCTGTTCAACGAGTCCTGGGGCGTGGACGTCGCCGTGTCCACCCCGCGCCTGCTCAGCGCGCTGGTCGAGGAGGCGGTGAGCGTCGGCGACCTGGTCCGCCTGATGACCTTCCGGCAGGGGCAGGCCAACCTGGTCGAGCTCACCCTCGCCGAGGACGCGCCGGTGGTCGGCCAGCGCGCCGGCTCGGTGCCGTGGCCGGCCGACACGGCCCTGGTCGCGATCCTGCGCGAGGGCCGGGTGCTGGTCCCCAGCGCCGACGACCCGCTGGAGGCGGGCGACGAGCTGATGTTCGTGGCCAACCAGGAGGTCGAGGAGGAGCTCAGCCGGCTCCTGTCGTCCCGGTAGCGCGCCGCCGCCCCGCCGCGCTCCCCGGTGTCCCGGCCTTCCGCTAGGAGGCGGCGGGCCGGACCGGGGTGCGCCCCCTGGCCAGCACCCAGGCCATGGCGCCGAGGGCGGCGACCTGCAGCGGCCAGCCCATGACGATCTTGAGGATGCCCAGTTCGGCCACGGCGTCGTTGCCGCCGATCAGGTAGACGGGCGCCTGCACGGCCACCCGGATCACGCACGGGATCATCAGCAGCCAGGTGAGCCGGGAGCAGAGCCTCACCACGGCCGGGTCCTTCCGCCAGGCCGTCGGGTCGCCGGTGACCGAGCCGATCAGGAAGCCCACCACCGGCCACCGGGTGACGACCGAGATCAGCATCGCCACCGCGTAGCCCGCGTTGTAGAGGATGCCCGGCAGGTAGACGTCCTTGGCCTCGCCGGTGCGGGAGGCGAAGAACCAGCCGATGCCGATGCCGATCAGGCTGTTGACCACGTACTGCGGGGTGGAGCGCTGCACCAGGCGCACCACCAGCAGGAGAGCCGACGTGGCGACGCTGACGATCAGCGAGAGGTTCAGCTGCGCCGTGGTGATCCACATGACGGTGAAGACCGCCGTGGGCACCGCCGCCTCGATCACGCCCCGGATCCCGCCGAACGCCTTGGCCAGCTGGGCCCGGATCGCGGCCTCCACGGTCTCGTGCGCCGCCTGCTCGGTGGTGGTCATCTCTTCGCTCACCGTTTTCCCACTCGCCGGTTCCGGGCTCCCCCGCCGGTCACGCCCCGCCCGCCGGCTTCAGCTCGTAGCGCGGATTGAACATCACCTTGCGGCCGTCCTGCACGCTGACCAGGCCCTCGGCCAGCACCATCCGGCCGGGCTCGATGCCTGCGATCTTCCGGCGGCCCAGCCAGATCAGGTCGATCACGTCCGAACCGTCGTAGAGCTCCGCCTCCAGGGCGGGCGCACCGCCCCGGGGCCGCAGGGTCACCGTCCGCAGTGTACCGGTCACCTTGAACCGGCGGCGGCCGGCGCACGCGACGATCGGCGTGGCGTCCTGCTGCCGGTCGAGCTCCTGCCGCAGTTCGTCCGCCTCCAGCTCGGCCTTGCTGGTCGCCAGCCGCTGGAAGAAGCCCCGCAGCCCGCGCGGCCTCTGCGACTCCTGCGTACTCACGTCCTTCTCCTTCACGCGTGTCGCCCCAGCGTACGCGATGCCTCCCGTCAGCGGATCTCCGCGATCTCCGGGCCGCGCCGGAACGGGTTGAGGTCGGGCGCCGTCCCGGCCGCCTGCCGGTCCGCCGCCTGCCTGGCCTCCGGGGGCAGGCGCAGCTCGATCGGCTCGTGCGGGGGCATCGGCTCGTCGCCGCGGACCACCACGATGTCGCGGACGACGTCCTCCAGGACCGCGGCGGCCGCCGCCTCCTGCGCGGCGCGTCCGCTGATCACCGCGCGCAGGAACCAGCGCGGCCCGTCGACCCCGAGGTAGCGGACCTGCTGCGGGCCCTCCTCCCCCGGGACCTTCGCCAGCAGCTCGGTGCCGAAGGGGCCCTGGGCCTCCTCCGCGGTGCCCCCGGCCTTGCGCACCGCCGTGACGAGCTCGGCGCGGACCTCGTCCCAGATGCCGCTCCGCTTGGGCGCGGCGAACGCCTGCACCTGCAGGGCGCTCCCGTCCACCAGCGCGATCGCGCCCACGATGCGGTCGCCGGCCAGGTTGAGCTGGATCTCGAACCCGGGGCCGACCGGGAGGCGGAGCCCGCCCAGGTCGACCCGCTCCCGCTCCGGGTGCGGCTCCTCGGCGTCCCACGGGCCGGACTCGCGCTCCGGCGCGCGAGCGGTCTCCTCCGCGACCGCCGGGGTCTCCTCCTGACGGTGACGGCGACGTCCGAACATCTTCCTCACGCTCCTTGGGAATGTAGCGGCGGCCGCTGAGCCGTCAGCGGCCGGTGGAGCCGAACCCGCCGGCCCCGCGTGCCGACCCGGGCAACCGGTCCACCTCGTAGAACGCGGCCCGCTCCACCTTCTGGATGACGAGCTGCGCGATCCGGTCCCCGCGGCTCAGCCGTACCGTGCCCTTGCTGTCGGTGTTGAGCAGGGTCACCCTGATCTCGCCCCGGTAGCCCGCGTCGACCGTGCCGGGCGCGTTCACGATCGTCACGCCGCGCTCGGCGGCCAGGCCGGAGCGCGGGTGCACGAACGCGGCGTACCCGTCGGGCAGGGCGATCGCCACCCCGGTGCCCACCGTCGCCCGCTCGCCGGGGAGCAGCTCGACGTCCTGCGCGGTGCGCAGGTCCGCCCCGGCGTCGCCGGGATGCGCGTAGGACGGCGGCGGCAGGCCGGCGTCGAGCCGGTGGATCAGCACTTCGACCGGGCGGCTCACCGGGCCTCCTCCGCCGGTCCGGTCCGCCGGACCGCCGGGCCCGCGGTCCGCTCGCTCCGCTCGCTCACGGGTTCACCTCGTACTCGTGGTGCTCGGCGAGGAAGGCCTGGGCGTCGCCGTGCTCGGCGAAGTGCTCCATGCCGACCTCGATGAAGAGGGCGGCGGCCCGTACCGCGACCGGGCCGTCCGGGGCGCCGATCCGCCCCTCCGCTTCAAGATATGCCTTCCGGCCGGACATGCCGGTGCACCAGGCGCGCAGATGCAGCCTGGTGCCCACCGGGACCGGCATCAGGTAGTCGGTCTCCAGCCGCCCGGTGACGTAGGGCCGCTGGAAGAGCCAGACGGACATGCCGATGACCTCGTCCATCGCCGCGGCCAGCACGCCGCCGTGCGCGAGCCCCGGGGCGCCCTGGTGCGACTCCCCCACGGTGAACTCGGCGGTGACCGTGGTCCCGTCGGGGGTGACGGCGGACAGGTGCAGGCCGGTGGGGTGCCGGTCTCCGCAGCCGAAGCAGCGGCTGTAGTGCGAGCCGAGCCGGCTCCCCGGGGCGGGCGCGCCGGGCAGCGGCTCCGGCGGTACGGCCCCCGGTGGCGGAGTGGTGATGGTGGAACGGGTCACGTGGGAGAACGTTACCGCCTGCGCTGCGGCGACCGCTCATCCACCGGCGGGTCCGGCCCCCTCGGCGCGGAGTGCGGCGCCCGGCCCCGGGAGGGCCGCGCCTCCGGCCCCGGAGGCGGGTTCCTCCCCCGCCGCGGGCGCGGTGCCCGCCGCCCCCGTCCCGGGCGGCGGCTCCGGGGCGGCCTCTCGCGGCGGGCCGGCCGGGTCCGGCCCCGGAAGGGCTCCACCGCCCGGCGGGGCGTCCGGTCCGCCGCCGGCCGGGCCGGGCGGCGGCGGCAGGGCGGCGGGCGACTCCCGCATGAGCTCGGGCAGGGCCCGGTAGACGATCGCGGCGATCGGCACCGCCACCACCGCGCCCGCGATGCCGGCGATGATGCCGCCGACGGACAGCACCAGGATGATGGCCAGCGGGTGGAAGTGCAGCGCCCGGCCGACGATCAGCGGCTGCAGCACGTGGTTCTCCAGCTGCTGCTCCACCAGCAGGATGCCCAGGAAGACCAGCGCGTAGATCGGCCCCTGGGCGCCGAGGGTCACCAGGGTGGCGACCGCCCCGGCGAAGAAGATGCCGACGATCGGGACGAAGCTCGCCAGGAAGATCAGCACGGCGAGCGGGGCCCAGAGCGGCACTCCCATGCCGGCCAGCACGATGCCCATGATGACGCCGTGCACCGCCGCGACCGCCACGGTGCCCTGCACGTAGTGCGAGAGCGTCACCCAGGCGGCCCGGCCGGCGCGGTCCACCCGGGGCGCGGCCCCGCCGAACGCCTTGAGGAACCAGGCCCAGATCCGGTCGCCGTCCTTGAGCAGGAAGAACGTGACGAACAGCAGCAGGACGATCGAGGCCAGCACCTCCAGCGCCACCGTCGCGCCGGTGAGGACCGTCGAGGTGATCTGCTCCTGCTGCTCGGTGAGCTGCCTGGCGAGCTGGTCGATCCACTCGTCGATCTGGGTCGGCTGCAGATGGAGCGGTCCCGTCTGGAGCCAGCCCTGGATCTCCTTGGCGGTCTCCTGGACCTGGGTGACCAGCCGGGGGAACTCCTCGTTGGCCCGGGCCCCGATGATCCAGCCGGTGCCGCCCAGCACCGCGAGGGCGATCAGCATCGTGACCCACGTGGCGTAGATCGGCCGCAGGCCGATGTTCCGGAGCCGGCGGGTGACCGGGAAGAGCAGCGCGGTGAGCAGCAGTGCGATGGCCACCGGCAGCATGACGATGTGCAGGGTGGCCACGAACGACGCGGCGTAGAAGACGGCCCAGCCGATGACGATCAGGCACAGGCTCCAGGCGGCCAGCCGGAGCAGCGTGCGCGGCACCAGCTGGGTCAGACGTTCCCGGTCGGAGATCACGCGTTCCAGACTGTCACGTCCGGCCCGGGAGCGCGCGCGGTTATCACCCCGTTCGCGGCGCCGCGGACGCGAAGGGCCCGGCCGCACCGGCCGGGCCCCGTCCGCACCGCTCAGCGCTCCTCCGGCGGCCGGGTGATCACCCGGTCCTCGAGGTAGCAGCTGCAGTTCCCGCACCCCGGCGCCGTCTCCGCCATCTCGCCCTCCCTCACCTGATCGTGCTTCGACCGTACGACAGACGGGCGCGACGGGGAGGACACAGTCGCGGCACCGTCAGGGCAGGGCGACCTCCACGACCAGGTCGCCCTCTCCCTCCGCCAGGACGAACTCCTCGACCGCCCCGGCCGCGCACAGGTCGTCCTGGGCCTGCCGGACCAGGGCCGCCCCGGCGCCGGTGACGGTCAGCCGGGAGACCTCGGCCCGCATGGAGAGCTTGGCGTCGGACTTGGCCCGGCGGACCCGGCCGAGCACGCCGGCCACGGCGGGCAGCAGTTCCGGGTCGCCGTCCGCGCCGGCGGGCACGGGCCAGGGCGCCCGGTGGACCGAGCCCTCCCGCCACCAGGACCACACCTCTTCGGTGACGAACGGCAGGAACGGCGCGAACAGCCGCAGCACGGTGTCCAGCGCCCGGCGCAGCGCGGCGTGCGCCGAGCGGGCCCCGGTCTCGGCGGAGCCGTCGCCGTAGGCCCTGGCCTTGACCAGTTCCAGGTAGTCGTCGCAGAACTCCCAGAAGAACCGCTCGGTCCGCTCCAGCGCCCGGGAGTAGTCGTAGTCCTCGAACGCCTCGGTGGCCTCGCGGACCACCTCGTCGAGCCGGGCGAGCATCGACAGGTCGAGCGGCTCGGTGATCTCACCGCCGGAGCCGCCGTCCCCGTCCGGGCCGCCGAAGCCGAGCACGAACCTCGACGCGTTGAGGATCTTGATCGCCAGGCGGCGGCCGACCTTGATCTGCCCCGTGTCGAAGGCCGTGTCGGTGCCGAGGCGGGCGCAGGCCGCCCAGTAGCGGACCGCGTCGGAGCCGTACTCCTCCAGCAGGCCCATCGGGGTGACGACGTTGCCCTTGGACTTGGACATCTTCTTGCGGTCCGGGTCGAGGATCCACCCGGAGACGGTCGTGTTGCGCCAGGGCAGCGCGGCGTGCTCCAGGTGGGAGCGGACCACGGTCGAGAACAGCCAGGTCCGGATGATGTCGTGGCCCTGCGGGCGCAGGTCCATCGGGAAGACCCGCCGGAACAGGTCCTCGTCGCGCTCCCACCCGCCGGCGATCTGGGGGGTCAGCGAGGAGGTGGCCCAGGTGTCCATGACGTCCGGGTCCGCGACGAAGCCGTCCGGCTTGCCGCGCTGCTCCTCGGTGTAGCCGGGCGGCACGTCGCTCGACGGGTCGATCGGCAGCACGGACTCGTCCGGGACGATCGGCGAGGAGCGGTCGGGCTCCCCGTCGGCGTCCAGGGGGTACCACACCGGGATCGGCACGCCGAAGAAGCGCTGCCGGGAGATCAGCCAGTCGCCCGCCAGGCCCTCGACCCAGTTGTCGTAGCGGGCCCGCATGTGCGGCGGGTGCCAGGACAGCTCCCCGCCCCGGGCCAGCAGCGCCTCGCGCAGCGCGCGCTCGCGCCCGCCGTTGCGGATGTACCACTGGCGGGTCGTGACGATCTCCAGGGGCTTGTCGCCCTTCTCGAAGAACTTCACCGCGCGCTTCACCGGCCTCGGCTCGCCCTCCATCTCGCCGGAGGCGCGCAGCAGCTCCACGACCCGCTCGCGGGCCGAGTGCACGGTCTTGCCGGCCAGCTCGCCGTACGGCCCGGCGGGCACGCCCTGCGGCGGCTCGGGCAGGATCCGGCCGTCCCAGCCGATCACCGCCCGCGCGGGCAGGTCGAGCTCCCGCCACCAGACGACGTCGGTGACGTCGCCGAAGGTGCAGATCATCGCGATGCCGGAGCCCTTGTCGGGCTCGGCGAGGCGGTGGGCCAGCACCGGGACCTCGACCCCGAACAGCGGGGTGCGGACCGTGGTGCCGAACAGCGGCCGGTAGCGCTCGTCGTCCGGGTGGGCCACCAGGGCGACGCAGGCCGGCAGCAGCTCGGGCCGGGTCGTCTCGATCCAGACCCGCTCCCCCGGCGGCGTGGTGAAGGCGATCCGGTGGAGGGCGCCGGGGTGCTCGCGGTCCTCCAGCTCGGCCTGGGCCACGGCCGTGCGGAAGGTGACGTCCCAGAGCGTGGGCGCCTCGGCGACGTACGCCTCGCCGCGGGCGAGGTTGCGCAGGAACGCCCGCTGGGAGGCGGCCCGCGCGCGGCCGTCGATGGTGGCGTAGGTCAGCGACCAGTCGACCGACAGGCCCAGCCGCCGCCACAGCTCCTCGAAGGCCTTCTCGTCTTCGAGGGTGAGCCTCTCGCACAGCTCGATGAAGTTGCGGCGGCTGATCGGGATCTGCTGCCTGCCGGGCTCGGCCGGGGGCCGGAAGTCCGGGTCGTAGGGGACGGACGGGTCGCAGCGCACGCCGAAGTGGTTCTGCACGCGCCGCTCGGTGGGCAGGCCGTTGTCGTCCCAGCCCATCGGGTAGAAGACCTCGCGCCCGCGCATGCGCTGGAAGCGGGCGATCGTGTCGGTCTGGGTGTAGGAGAAGACGTGGCCGACGTGGAGGGAGCCGGAGACGGTCGGCGGCGGGGTGTCGATCGAGTAGATCTCCTCCCGCGTGCGCGAGCGGTCGAACCGGTAGGTGCCCTCGGCCTCCCAGCGGCCTACCCATACGGACTCCAGGCCGGCGAGAGTCGGTTTCTCGGGCATGGGCGCGTGGCGTGGTCGCTGATTCGTCATGCTTCCCCATGGTATGGCTTCACATGATCCGCCGCCGGGGGAGACTAGTGTTCGTTATCCGAGGGGAACCATGCGCAGGGCGGCGGCGCCGCCCGGGGAGGAGACGCACCGTGGCCGACGAGCAGGAGAAGCAGGATCTGGTCTGGAAGGCCGTCGGCGGCCTGGTGGGGTTCGCCACGGCGTGGGCGGCCAAGAAGGTCCTCGGCTTCGCCTGGGAGAAGACGACCGGCAAGAAGCCCCCGGCCGACCACGACTCCCTCGACGTCAGCCTCGCCGAGGCGATCGGATACGCCGTGGTGATGGGCGTGGGCATGCAGGTGGCGCAGATCGTGATGGCCCGTACCGCCAGGAAGCGCTACGACGCGTGGAAGGCCCTGAAGGAGGCCGCCAAGGACGTCGTCGACTGAAGGGGCGCCGGAGCCTCCTGGCGGTGCGGGTCACCGCGGTGACGCCGGCGGCGTCAGGCCTCGAGCGCCGTCAGGAACTCCCTCGCCCAGTGGTCCACGTCGTAGGTCGCCACCCGGCGGCGCAGCGAGCGCATGCGCCGGGACAGGTCGTGCGGCGTGGCCCGCATCGCCGCGAGCATCGTCCGTTTGAGGCCGTCCACGTCGTAGGGGTTGACCATGAACGCCTGCCGCAGCTCGTCGGCCGCCCCGGCGAACTCGCTGAGCACCAGGGCGCCGCGCAGGTCGTGCCGGCAGGCGATGTACTCCTTGGCCACCAGGTTCATGCCGTCGCGCAGGGGCGTGACGACCATCACGTCCGCGGCGAGGTAGAGCGCGGCCAGCTCGTCCCGGCCGTAGGACTGGTGGAGATACTGCACGGGCTGCTGGCCGATCTCCCCCTGCTCGCCGTTGATCCGGCCCACCTGCAGCTCGATCGAGTCGCGCAGCCGCACGTACGCCTGGACCCGTTCCCGGCTGGGCGTGGCGATCTGCACGAAGACCGCCTCGCCGGGCTTGACGGAGCGGTCGGCGAGCAGCTCGCCGAAGGCCTTCAGCCGCTGGCCGATGCCCTTGGTGTAGTCGAGCCGGTCCACGCCGAGCAGGACGTACTCGGGCTCGCCCAGCTCCGCGCGGATCTCCTTGGCCCGGGCGACGATGTGCGGCTCGCGGACCAGGGTGTCCAGCTCGCTGAAGTCCACCGAGATCGGGAAGGAGCCGGCCCGCACCACCCGGCCGTCCTCGGTGTAGATCTCGTGCTTCTGGTGGTTGAGGCCGAGCATGCGCCGGCAGAGCCGGACGAAGTTGGAGGCCCCGCCGGGGCGCTGGAAGCCGACCAGGTCGGCGCCGAGCAGTCCCTCCAGGATCTCCCGCCGCCAGGGGAGCTGCTGGAAGAGCTCGCCGGGCGGGAAGGGGATGTGCAGGAAGAAGCCGATGCGCAGGTCGGGGCGGAGCCTGCGGAGCATCGCCGGGACGAGCTGGAGCTGGTAGTCCTGGACCCACACCACGGCGCCCGGCTCGGCGGCCTCGGCGGCGGCCTGGGCGAAGCGCTCGTTGACCGTGCGGTAGGCGTCCCACAGGACGCGGGAGTAGACCGGGGTGGCCACCACGTCGTGGTAGAGGGGCCAGAGGGTGGCGTTGGAGAAGCCCTCGTAGTAGAGCTCCACCTCCTGCCGTGACAGCGGGACGGGGATCAGGTGCATCCCGTCGTGGTCGAAGGGGTCGAGGTGCTCGTCCGGGGCTCCGTGCCAGCCGATCCAGGCGCCTTCGCGGCGCTGCAGGACGGGGGCGATGGCGGTGACCAGTCCGCCGGGGCTGCGCCGCCACATGTCCTCTCCCACCCGGTCGACGGGGAGACGGTTGGCGACGATCAGGAACGAGCTGGTGCTCGTCACAAAATCCTCCAAGTAGTCGACTTACCCTGTCAACTACCCCATTCCGGCGATTTTATGACTTTCCGGACGGCAGAGCACGGTTGCGGCGCAGGTCGTCACGGACCGTGTCCGCGAGCCTCCTCGTCGCCGCCCGGTTGAGCGCCCCTCCCGCCACGGCGCCGGTCAGGAACGGGCCGAGCGTGGTGAGGTGGCGGCCGAGCGTGCGCATGAGCCGGTTGCGCAGAGCGGTCTTGGTCGCGGTGCCCAGGGCGAGGGTGACGGAGGCGGGGGACAGCGGGTCCACTCCGCGCTGCTTGGACCAGGCCGTCACGAAGGCGACGGCCCGCTGGGCGCCGGTGCCGGGGACCTGCACGCCGTACACCTCGTGCAGCTCGGCGATGAGCTTGACCTCGATGGCCGCCACGACCAGCGTCTCGGCGACGAGCTGGGCGGGGGCGGACAGCAGCAGGGGCGGGGCGGCGAACTCCGCGGCCGCGAGGGCTCCGCCGATCGCGCCGACCGTCATGGTGGCCTTGGCCGCGGTCCGGACGAGGTCGTCGGCCAGCGCCTCGGCGGTGAGCCCGTGGTGGTGCTCGGAGAGGGTGGCCAGGTCGCGGATCGGGATCCGGGGGGCCACCGCCATGAAGACGTCGGCGAGCCAGCGGCCCCGGCCGACCCCGGCCTGCCTGGCCTTCTTCGCGCCCTCGGAGAGCGCCCCCGCCAGCCGGCCGAGCAGCCGGCGCCGCTCGGCCCCGTCCATGCCGCCGTCCTCGGCGAGCCGGCCGACGAGCTCGGCCACCTCCCGCTCCGCCGGGCCGGTCGGCTCCCCCGCCGTGGAACCGTCCGGCCCGGCGCCGGTCCGTTCGTTGTCTGACGTCATGTCGCGGAACCTCCTCAGGGCGTGTCCTCGGTCGCGGCCCCTACCCTCGGGTGAAGGGACACACCTACAGGACAGGCCGTCGGAACGGTCGTCAGGCCGCGCACTCCCGGCAGATCTGCTGGCCGTTCTTCTCCACGGCGAGCTGGCTGCGGTGGTGCACCAGGAAGCACCGCGCACAGGTGAACTCGTCGGCCTGGCGAGGAATCACCCGGAGCGAGAGCTCCTCGTTCGACAGGTCCGCGCCCGGCAGCTCCAGCGACTCGGCGAGGTCGGTCTCGTCGATGTCGATGCTGCCCGAGGACTTGTCGGTACGGCGTGCCTGCAGTTCCTGGAGACTGTCCTCGCTGAGGTCGTCGTCAGTCTTGCGTGGACTGTCGTAGTCGGTAGCCATCGGTCTGCTCCATCCCCCTCATCTATCTGTCTGCGCCCGCTCGCGCGTTCTAACGTCCGAGAGGTCCGTCTTGTGCCCGAACCGACGGAGAGATTCCTGCTTCGGTACCCCGCCGGAACGACCGCCGAACCTCCTCACACGTGAGGGACCCGCCACCAACGGGCATGGTTAGCCAAATATGGCCGGAACCACAGCATTGGCGGCATGCACCACCGTGTTCGACGGCACATCCAACCACATGTGCGGCGTGAGCGAGACGCCCCCCGCCGGATCACCGCGACTGGAGTCTCACGGTGACCACGAGGCCGCCTCCGTCCCTGGGGACGGCGGCCACGTTGCCTCCGTGAGCCCGCACGACCGCGCGCACGATGGACAGCCCCAGGCCCGCTCCCTTGTCCGAGTCGACGCGGTCGGCGCTCAGTCTCCGGAACGGTTCGAACAGGCTGTTCACCTCGTACGCGGGCACGTGCGGCCCCGTGTTGGCCACCTGAACAAGCAGAGCACCCTCCACCATTCCCGTCCGCACCCAGACTTTTCCGGATTCGGGAACGTTGTACTTGATGGCGTTCTCCACCAGGTTGGCCACGCACCGCTCCAGGAGCACCGGATCGCCCACGGTCCCGGCGCTGCGCAGCTCCGTGGCGATCTCGACCCCGGCCTCCTCGGCACGCGGGGCGAGCTGCTCCACGGCCGTCTCCGCCACCTCCTTGACGTCCACCGGTTTGCGCACGCTCAGCTCGCGCTCGCTCCGGGCCAGCAGCAGCAGGCCCTCGATCAGGCGCTCGTTGCGGGCGTTGACCTCCAGGAGGGTGCGGCCCAGCGCCTTGAGGTCCGCCGACGCCTCCGGGTCGCTCAGCGCGATCTCCAGAACCGTCCGGTTGATCGTCAGCGGGGTGCGCAGCTCGTGCGAGGCGTTGGCCACGAACCTGCGCTGCGCGTCGAAGGCGACGTTGAGCCGGGTCAGCATGGCGTCGAAGGTGTCGGCCAGCTCCTTGAGCTCGTCGTTGGGGCCCTGCAGGTCGATGCGCTCGTGGGCGAGGGTCGAGTCCGAGAGCTTGCGCGCGGTGACGGTCATCTTCTGGATCGGCCGCAGCGCCCGGTCCGCGACGACGTAGCCGATGATCAGCGCGAAGATGCCGACCCCGACCAGCGCCATCAGCGACCTGTAGAGCATGTTCTGCCGGGTGAGCAGGATCGTGCTCTCGCGCTGCAGTGCCCACCACTGCTTGACCTTCCACTCGTCCCCCGGCGGGTAGTCGAAGGCGGTGTAGTGCGGCCAGACCACGTCGATGGACCAGGCGACCATCACGTACATGACGAACAGCAGCACCGCGCCCGCCATGAAGAACAGCGCGCCGTAGGTGAGGGTGAGCCGCCACCGGATGCTGATCCGGTTGGTCACCGCCTTCGCCCGCTCCAGGAGGGGCACCTGCAGCGGCGCGGCGCCCACCGGAGGCGGGCCGTCCCAGGCCGGCGGCCCGCTCGGCGGCGGGGGCGGCGGTCCGCCCGGACGTCCGGGCGCGGGCTTCGGCTCCCTGCTCCCGGCGCGCTCGGAGTGCGGGCTGATCATCGGATGGGTCGGCACCGCGTGCCCCGGCTCCTCCTCCGGGCCGGGGACCGGACGCTCCTCCGGAGTCCCGCTCACCGCTTCCCCCGTCCCCGCCGCACGCCGGACCGCCCGCTCACAGCCGGTATCCCACGCCGGGCACCGTCTCGATCACCTGAGGCTCGCCCAGCTTCTTCCGCAGGGTCATCATGGTCACCCGCACCACGTTGGTGAACGGGTCGATGTTCTCGTCCCACGCCTTGTCCAGCAGGTCCTCCTGGCTGACGACCGCGCCCTCGGCGCGCATCAGCTCCTCCAGGACCGCGAACTCCTTCTTGGTGAGGCTGACCTCCTGGCCGTCCCGGGTCACCAGCCGCTTGCCCGGGTCCAGGCGGATCCCGGAGCGCTCCAGCACCGGCGGGAGCGCCGGGGCCGAGCGGCGGCCGAGCGCCCGCACGCGCGCGACCAGCTCGACGAAGGCGAAGGGCTTGGCCAGGTAGTCGTCGGCGCCCAGGCCGAGTCCCTCGACCCGGTCGTCGACGTCGCCCGAGGCGGTCAGCATGAGGATCCGGGAGGCGGTCCGCCCGGCCACCAGCCGGCGGCACACCTCGTCCCCGTGCACCTTGGGCAGGTCCCGGTCCAGCACGATCACGTCGTAGTCGATGTAGCCCGTCTTCTCCAGCGCGGCGGCGCCGTCGTAGGCCACGTCCACGGCCATGGCCTCGCGCCGCAGCCCGGTCGCGATCGCGTCCGCGAGCACCCGCTCGTCCTCCACCACAAGCACCCGCACGACCCCTGACACCTCCGCTGGGAAAAACCGGGAACAGTCCGGGAGACCCGCGCGCACGAGCGCCGGAACGGTCTCCCGCCTCCGCCCCATTGTCGCCCCGCCGCTCGTAAGCCTGCGGTAAGGGGTCCGCCACGGAGGGCGGCCCGACGGTGATGTGGCGCACACCGATGTTTAGGACACGCGGAGCAGCGGGTACAGGCGTAGGCACCCCTTTTACACCGAACGCCCTTCGGACCCCGTGAGAAAGAAGGTGAGATGGGCGAGTTCACCACCACGATCGAACACCGCCTCGACCAGGCCTACAAGCACCTGAAGGAGGCCCGGTCCACCGGCGACGACTACCTCGCCGACACGCTCACCGCAGAGATCGAGGACCTGCGCCGACTCGCCACCGACAACGGCGTCTCGCTCCAGCGCTGACGCGAGCAGCCGCACGGCGCCCCCCGTCCTCGACGGGGGGCGCCGTGCGGCGTCCCGGGGCCCGGGCTCAGGCGTCCCGCTCCGGATCGAGCGGGGCCAGCAGGTCGTGGAGCTCCTCGAACAGTCCCGGCGCCGCGCAGATCGTCAGCTCCGGGCTGCACGGCCTGCCGTGCAGCCCCCCGATCCTGGCTCCCGCCTCGGTGGCGACGAGCCCGCCGGCCGCCCAGTCCCAGTACTGCGGGCCGCGCTCGTAGTAGCCGTCCACCCGTCCCGCGGCGAGCGCGCACAGGTCCGAGGCCGCCGAGCCGCCCCGGCGGATGTCGCGCACCCGGGGCAGCACGTGCGCGAGCACCTCCGCCTGGACCGCCCTCCTGCCGGGCTCGTAGCCGAACCCGGTGGCGATCAGGGCGCGGTCCAGCCGCACCCCGCTGTTGCAGCGCAGCCGTTCGCCGGCGAGCCAGGCCCCCTCGCCCCTGGCCGCGGTGAAGACCTCCCCGCGGGGCACGATGTTCACCACGCCCGCGACGATCTCGCCGTCGGCCTCGACCGCGATGCTCACCGCCCACTCGGGCACGCCGTACAGGAAGTTGACCGTCCCGTCGATCGGGTCGACGACCCAGCGGACGCGGCCCCCGCCGGTGGCGCCGCCCTCCTCGCCGAGGATCGCGTCGTGCGGCCTGGCCTCCTTGATCCTGGCGCGGATCAGCTCCTCCGAGGCCCGGTCCAGCGCCGTCACCACGTCGGTGGGGCTGGACTTGGTCGCCAGCACCTCGGGCCGGGCCGGCCGCTTGGCCAGGAGCATCTCCCCGGCCTCGCGGGCGATCCGCTCGGCCAGTTCCAGGAACTCCACGGCGCTCCAACTCGTCATCGCTCACCACTCCTCAGCCGGTCCACGCCCCCATCGTCCCCCGCGGGCCGTACGGCGTGCCGCGCCGGGCCTGTGACGATGCTCACGGCCGCCGTCCGCGGCCGCGCCGCAGGCCCCGGCGGCGCGGCCGGGAGCGCTGCGGGCGGCGGCGGGCAGCACGCGGGAGCGCGGTCAGGAGAGCGACTCCGGGCGCTTCCACTCCTGGCCGAGCACGTGCTGGGCCAGGAAGGCCAGGACGGTCTCGTACCAGACGACGGCGTTGCCCGGCTTGAGCACCCAGTGGTTCTCGTCGGGGTAGTACAGGAACTTCGACTCCACGCCGGAGCGCTGCAGGTCCCACCAGAGGCGCAGGCCCTCGCCGATCGGCACCCGGTAGTCCTTGTCGCCGTGGATCACCAGCATCGGCGTGGTGATCTTCTCCAGCGACAGGTGCGGGGAGAGCTTGGCGTACAGCTCCGTGCCGGGCCTGCCGAACTCGCGCTGCCAGTACATGGACGCGTCGGTGGTCCCGGCGAACTGGTCCAGGTGCCAGAGCGAGGCGTGGGTGACGATCGCCCGGAACCGGTCGGTGTGCCCGGCGACCCAGTTGGCCATGTAGCCGCCGAAGGAGCCGCCCATCGCGGCGGTCCGCTCGGCGTCGACCTCGGGCAGCTCCAGCGCCGCGTCGGTGATCGCCATCAGGTCGGCGTGGGTGCGCGGGCCCCAGTTCGCCCAGCCGCGCCGGATCATCTCGGGCCCGTAGCCGGTGGACAGGCACGGGTCGGGCAGCAGGACGGCGTAGCCCTTCTCCGCCATGATCCACGGGTTCCACCGCCAGGACCAGTCGTTCCAGCTGGACAGCGGGCCGCCGTGGATCCACAGCAGGAACGGCGCCGGGCTCTCGGCGGAGGCGCCCTCGGGCAGCACCAGCCAGGCCCGGATCTCCGCGCCGTCGTCGGCGGTCGCGGTGAGCTCCCGGAGCGTGCCGGGCAGTTCCAGGGCGGGGGCCGGGGACGCCAGCTCCTCGACCGCCCCCTCCGCGGTGATCCGCACCGGGCCCGCCGGGCGGTCCACGGCGCTGCGCAGCGCGTAGACGGCGCCGTCGGGGGCGGCGTTCAGCGAGGAGTAGGCGGCGTCGTCGGGTGTGAGCCGCACCGGCTCGGAGCCGTCGGCCGGGACGCGGAAGACCGGGCGGCGGCCCCGGTGGTCGGCGGCCACGTACAGCGAGGCCGAGTCGGGCGCCCACACCATGTCCGACGGCCACAGCCCGCCGCCGGCGGCGTGCCCCTCGCCGGTGGCCAGGTCGACGATCCAGATCGTGCTCTCGGGGATCTCGGTCGTGGAGGCGTGGTTGCCGCGCACGCAGGCGACCCTGCGGCCGTCGGGCGAGACGGCGAGCGGCCCCTCGAAGTCGTGGCCGTCCAGGCTCGCCAGGACCCGGCGGGCGCCGCCGTCGCGGGTGTCGATCAGGACCAGCTCGGAGCGGAGCTCACCGCCCGGCAGCGGGACCGACCAGGTGGCGACGGCCGCGCTCCCGTCCGGGAGCACCTTGTAGGAGGCGTTGGTCAGCGCCTTGCCGGCTTCGGGGGTGAGATCCCTCACCTCGGCCAGCCGGTCGCCGCCGAGGACGCCGGCGAACAGCCGGGGCTCGCCGGGACCCAGGTCGTGGTCCCAGTAGCGCACCGGGTAGCTCTCGTGCAGGATCGCGCTGATCCCGGCGTCCTTGCGGGCCTTGCGCCGCTCGGCCTCGGTGGCCTCGTCGCCGGGCAGGACGTCGGAGCCGAAGACGACGACGGGCCCGCCGGTGGCGAAGCCGCCGATTCCGCCGGGCCGGGAGGCGATCTGACGGGCCTCGCCGCCGCCCATGGGCAGCAGCCAGAGCGCGGGCGCCTCCTCGTCGGGGTCCTTGACCGTCGGGTCGGGGCGGCGGGAGCCGAACAGCACGTCACCGTCCGCGGTGAACTCCGCCCCGGCCTCGCCCTTGACGGACCTGGTCAGCCGGTACGGCGCGCGCCCGTCGAGGGGGATCTCCCACAGCGCGGTCCCGTAGGACCTCCCGTCCGGGTTCAGGGCCTGCACCACGCTCACCAGACGGGTCCCGTCCGGGGAGAGCCGCAGGGACAGCACCCGCGGTACGCCGACATAGTCACGCATGTCAGAAAAAGGGGTCACGCCACCGAACCTACCTCTCCCGGGCGGGCCGTCCACCCGTCCGGCGGGCCGCTCCGCTGCCGGGTGCCGGTGCCGCCGTCCGGAGCACCCGCCGCATGCGGTTTGATGAGAGCCATGGGGACTGTGGGGAGTTACGACGCGCTGCTCGTCGTCTCGTTCGGAGGTCCGGAGAAGCCGGACGACGTGATGCCTTTCCTGGAGAACGTGGTACGGGGGCGGGACATCCCGCGCGAGCGCCTGCTGGAGGTCGAGGCGCACTACCAGCGCTTCGGCGGGGTCAGCCCGATCAACCAGCAGTGCCGCGACCTGATCGCGGCCATCGAGCCGACCGTCGGCGTGCCGGTCTACTGGGGCAACCGCAACTGGCACCCCTTCCTGGAGGACACGCTCCGGCGGATGGCCGCCGACGGGGTCAAGCGGGCCGCGGCCTTCGTCACCTCGGCCTACAGCTCCTACTCCGCCTGCCGGCAGTACCTCGACGACATCGCGCTGGCCCGCGCGGCCGTGGAGGGCGCCCCGGAGGTCGTCAAGCTCCCGCACTACTACGACCGGCCGGGCTTCGTCTCGGCCATGGTGGACCACACCCGCCAGGCCCTGGAGCGGCTCCCGGCCGAGCACCGGGACCGCGCGCGCCTGGTCTTCACCGCGCACAGCGTCCCGCTCTCGATGGCCGCGACGTCCGGGCCGGACGGCGGGGCGTACGAGGCCCAGCTGCGCGAGGCCGCCCGGCTGGTCGTGGCGGGCCTGGGCGGCGACCGCGCGTGGGACCTGGTCTGGCAGAGCCGGAGCGGCCCGCCGCACGTGCCGTGGCTGGAGCCCGACGTCTGCGACCACCTGCGCGGGATCGACGCCCCGGCGGTGGTGCTGGTGCCGATCGGTTTCGTCTCCGACCACATGGAGGTCGTCTACGACCTCGACGTGGAGGCGGCCGGTCTCGCCCGGGAGATGGGCCTGCCGCTGACCAGGGCCGCCACCGTGGGCACCCACCCGGACTTCGTCGCGGTGGTCGGCGAGATGCTGGCCGAGCCCGAGCCGCCGGCCTGCCCGGCGAACTGCTGCCCGGCCCCGCCGCGCCGCCGCCCGCACGCGTAGCGCGCCGCCGGCCGGTCCCGCGCCTCACGGGTAGGCGCGGGCGTAGCCCTCGGCCAGCCCCAGGACCTTCCTGACGTACGACCACGAGTGGTTGTAGAACCAGACGGCCTTCTCCAGCTTCTTCCCGCCCTGGCCGGCGCCGTTGGCGCACAGGTAGTTGGCCGCCGAGGGGACGGCGTCGTAGGGGTTCCAGATGTCCCTGACGCCGTCGCCGTCGCCGTCCACGCCGTAGGCCTTCCAGGTGGCGGGCATGAACTGCATCGGCCCCAGGGCGCCCGCCGAGGACGGGCCGTTGTTGCGCCCGTGCGAGCTCTCCACCTGGCCGATCGCGGCGAGCACGGTCCACGACAGGCCGGGGCAGACCTCCGCCCCCCTGCGGTACAGCTCCAGGTAGCTGTCGGGCCGCCCGACCGTCGCCCGGCGCGCCGCCTGGGGCCGCGCCCCGCCCTCCTCCCGCGCCGCGGCGTCCCGCGCGGCGGAGGGGTCCGCCGCCGCGCCCAGCGTCACCACCTGCGATCCGGCGCCCAGCAGCTTGCGCATGTCGGCCGCGAGCGCGGCCGTCGCCTTCGCCGGGCCGTGCACCAGCAGCGCCACCCCGGGCAGCAGCCCGAGCCGCCGCCCGGTCTCCGTGCTCACCAGGCCGTCCACGCCGGACAGGCCGAGGCGGGCCGAGGCGGCGAGCCGGAGGCGGGGGCCGCCGTCCACCTGGTAGTGCGAGCCGAGGAGCAGCCCGAGGCGCCGCACCGCCGCGCCGTCGGCGATCAGCTCCCCCCGGGCCAGCGCGTCCCACACGCCCTGCTCGCGCGCCACCGCCCGCGGCGCCCAGGGGCGGAAGCGCTCCGGGTCGACCGCGAGCAGGTTGAGTCCCGTCCCGGAGACCTGTACGGCCCCGCCGTCGAACGCCTCCGCCTTCCGGACGTGCTCCAGCCCGGCGATGTCCTGCCTGGTCTGCTCCGGCAGGGTGGACCTGGAGACCACCATGAGCCGGGGCGGGGTCAGGGCGAGACCGGAGCCGGCGGGCGGCGCGGCCGGCGGCGCGGCGGTCGGCGGCGCGGCGGCCGCGGGCACGGCCTGCGGGGAGAGCGCCCTGAGGTCGGCCGGTCCCGCGCCGGGGGCGCCCGAGGCGGCGGGGTCCGGCTCGGAGGACGTCATGAGGCCGGCGGGCCGGACGGCCACCACCACCGCGCCCGCCGCGGCGGCGAGGGCCACCAGTCCCACCAGGACCGCCACGAGCACCCGCAGACCGGGAAGACCCGGGCGGTCGTTCACGTTGCCTCCACCGGGCCGTACAGCATGCCGTCGCGTGTTAAACCACTTGCCGGGCTGCCGTTTGGTACGAAATCGTCAGATCGATCCACGCCGGGGGCGTGCGGAAGGGGAACATCGGTGGTCGGGCCGTACCGGGAGCTGTTCAGCACGCCCGGCGTCAAGGGTTTCGTGATCTCGGGCTTCGTCGGGCGGATGCCGATGTCGATGCTGGGGCTCGGCATCATCCTGCTCGTCGAGACCCTGACCGGGTCGTACGGCATGGCGGGCGCGGTCGCTGCCACGGTCAGCGTCTCCTATGCCGTCGCCGCGCCCTTCTCCGGGCGCCTGGTGGACACGTTCGGTCAGGCCAGGGTAATCGTCCCGCTCGTCCTCGCGCACGGCAGCGCGCTCACGGCCCTGATGCTCTGCGCGGAGTTCGCCGCGCCGACCTGGACGCTGTTCGCCTCGGGCCTGGCGGCGGGCGCGACGTCGGTCTCCCTCGGCGCGCTGGTGCGCGCCCGCTGGACCCACGTGCTGGCGGGATCGGACCGGCTGCACACCGCGTTCTCGTTCGAGTCGGTCGCCGACGAGCTCATCTTCGTCGGCGGCCCGGCGCTGGCCACCGCCCTGGCCACCATGGTCAACCCCTACATCGGCCTGATCGTGGTCGTGGTCTGCACGCTGGCCGGCACCCTCGTCTTCGCGCTGCAGCGCGGGTCCGAGCCTCCGGTCCGCCGGGACGGGGCGCGGGGCGGCACCCCCATCACGATCCCCGGGGTCGCCCTGCTGTCGTGCGTCTTCCTGGCCATGGGCGCGGTCTTCGGCTCGATGGACCTGATCACGGTGGCGTTCGCCGAGGAGCGCGGGGCGCCCGCCGCGGGGGGCCTGCTGCTGTCCGCCGTGGCGGCCGGGAGCCTGACCTCCGGGCTCTGGTACGGCGCGCGGCGCTGGAAGCTCTCGCTGCGCGGCCGCTTCGTCCGCGCCCTGGGCGCGTTCGCCGCCGGGTTCGCCCCCATCGTCCTGGTGGGCGACCTGCGGGTGATGACCGTGGCGCTGTTCGTCGCGGGCCTGTCGATCTCCCCCACGATCATCACCGGCTACGCGCTGATCGAGCGGCTGGTCCCGGCCCACCTGCTGACCGAGGGCATGTCCTGGCTGTCCACCGCGATCGGGTTCGGGGTGGCGCTGGGCGCGTGGGCCGGAGGGCGGCTCACCGACGCGTTCGGCGCCTCCAACGCCTACGCCCTCCCCCTGCTGTGCGCCCTGCTGGCGGCGGCCGTCGGCCTGGCGGGTTCCGCCTGGCTGCGCACCCCTGTTGCCCGGCAAGAATCATGAGTATCGTTCATATTCGTGCGTGAGTTCCGCAACTGGGCGGGGAACCAGTCCGCCGTGCCCGCCGAGGTCCGCGCCCCCGCCTCGGTGGAGGAGGTCGTGCGGGCCGTACGGGACGCCGCGGCGTCCGGGCGGCGGGTGCGCATGGCCGGCACCGGCCACTCCTTCACCGGCGTCGCGCTGACCGACGGCCTGCTGCTCCGGCCGGACGCGCTGACCGGGATCCGCGAGGTCGGCGACGGCTGGGTCACGGCGGCGGCGGGCACCCCGCTGCGGGCGCTCAACGAGCAGCTCCACCACCGGGGCCTGGCCCTGGCCAACATGGGCGACATCACCGCGCAGACGCTGGCCGGGGCGATCCAGACCGGCACCCACGGCACCGGCCGCGACGTCGGCGGCCTGGCCGACCAGGTGCTCGCACTGGAGCTGGTGCTCGCCGACGGCGAGGTCGTCACGGTCCGCGCGGGCGCCGCCGACCCCGGCGAACGGGACCTGTTCGACGCCGCCCGGGTGGGGCTGGGCGCGCTCGGCGTGCTGACCGCCGTGACCTTCCGGGTGGAGCCGTCGTTCCTGCTGCGCAGCGTCCGCGAGCCGATGGCGCTGAGCACGATCCTCGGCTCGCTCGACGCGCTCACCGCCGCCGACGAGCACCTGGACTTCTTCTGGCTGCCGCACACCGACACCTGCCTGACGAAGCGGAACAACCGCAGCCCGGGCCCGGCGGACCCCCCGGGCGCCCTGCGGCACTGGCTGGACGCCGTGTTCATGGAGAACACCCTGTTCGGCGCGCTCTGCGGGATCGGCGCCCGCCTGCCCGGCGCGATCCCCCGGCTCAACGCGCTCTCCGCGGCGGCCCTGTCGGCCTCCGCCCGCACCGACACCTCCTACAAGGTCTTCACGAGCGTGCGGAGCGTGCGCTTCCTGGAGATGGAGTACGCCGTCCCGCGCGAGCACCTGGGCCGGGCGCTGCGCGAGACCCGCGACCTCGTGGCGGCGGAGGGCTGGAAGATCAGTTTCCCCGTCGAGGTGCGGGTCACCCCGCCCTCCGGCGCGTGGCTGTCCACCGCCTACGGCAGGGAGACGGGCTACATCGCCTGCCACGTCTACCGGCCCACGCCGAACCCCGAGTACTTCGCGGGCGTCGAGGAGATCATGACGCGGCTCGGCGGGCGGCCCCACTGGGGGAAGCTGCACACCCGCGACGCCGCCTACCTGCGCACCGTCTACCCGCGCTTCACCGACTTCCTGGCGCTGAGGGACCGCCTGGATCCCCTGAGGCTGTTCGCCAACGACCACCTCGACACCGTCCTGGGCCCCTGAGCGCCGGGCGCAAGGCCGTGCCCAAGCGGCCGCCAAGGAACGGCGTGTCCGCGCCCCCGGCACGCTCCCGGCGGGCACACTGCCCAGTGCCCGAGCCGTCCCGACCCCGAGGGAGCCCGCCGCCGATGACCTTCCTCCGCCGCCCCGCCCCGGTACGGCGCGCAGCCGCGCCCGCCCCGGCCGCTCCGCAGGCCGCCCCGCAGGCCGCCCCGGCGTCGACCGCGGGCACCGGCCCGACGGCGACTCCGGAGACCGGTCCGGCGGCCGTCCCCGCGGCCGGATCCCCACCGGTCCGCCGCCGCGCCCTGACCGCACCCGCCGCGCCGTCCGGCCCCGGCGGCGGGCCGGACGCCGCCCGGGAGCGCGAGGCGGGCCCCGCCGCGCGGGACCCCCGGCCGGTTCCGGTCTCTTCGGCGAAGTCCACGGCGGCGCCGGAGGTTATTCGGAAGAATCCGTCCAGGACCCGAACCTGCTGCTCCGCCCGGATGTCCCCCGATCGGGCGAACACACCAAATGTGATCGGCGTCACATCGATGCGAGCCCTCTCCGGCAAGGCTATGTTCGGACATGCCGGGTACGGTGCTGGCAGGCAACCGGCACACGCGAGACACTCAAGGGTCCGGGGGAAGATTGAGCACGACGACGAAGGGACTCGCATGCAGGAGCTCCGACTCGTCGCGGTGAGTGAGGACGGGACCTACCTCGTGCTGGCGACGGCCGGCCGGGGGACCCGGTTCACACTCCCCGTCGACGACCGGCTCCGCGCAGCCGTCCGCGGCAACTTCTCCCGTCTCGGCCAGTACGAGATCGAAGTGGAGAGCCCGTTGCGCCCCAAGGAGATCCAGGCCAGGATCCGCGCCGGCGAGACCGCCGAGGAGATCGCCGCCACCGCGGGCATCCCGGTCGAGCGGGTGCGCTGGTTCGAGGGCCCCGTGCTCCAGGAGCGCGAGTACATGGCCCAGCAGGCGCAGCGCTGCGCCGTCCGGCTGCCCGACGCCACCGCGCCCGGGCCCACCCTCGGCGAGCTGGTCACCGAGCGGCTGACCCGCCGCGGCGTGCCCGCCGACGAGATCGACTGGGACTCCGCCAAGCGCGACGACAACCTCTGGCGGATCAAGCTCGGGTTCGTGTGGAACGGCCACACGCGCCACGCCGAGTGGCTCTTCGACCCCCGGCGGCGCCACATCACCCCGCACGACGACGAGGCCAGGCGCCTGTCGGCGAGCGAGTACGTCGAGCCGCCCGAGGACACCACGGTCACGCCGTTCGTGCCCCGCGTGGTGACCAAGCTCGCCCCGGTGCCCCCGCTGACACCGGAGCCCCCGGACCCGGCGCCCGTGCCGCTGGCCTCGGTCCTGCGGTCCGGCCCTCCGGCGGAACCGCCCGCCGCCGGACCCCCCGCCGTGCCCCCCGCCGTGCCCCCCGCCGTGCCCCCCGCCGGGTCCGCCGATCCGGCCGCCGACGCCCCCGCCGATCCCCCGGCGGCGGACGCGGCCGGGCTCCGCCTTCCGGAGACGCCCGCCCCGCAGGCGCCGGCCGGGCCCCCAGCCGCCTACGTGCGGCCTCCGATGCCCCCGCTCCCGGAGGGCTTCGAGGCCCCGCCCGTGCCCGCCGTGCCGCCGCTGCGCGCCCCGGGGGCGCCCGCTCCCGAGCCGGTGGTCCGGCCCGCCGAACCCGCCGCGCCGTCCGAACCCGCCGCAGCCGCACCCGCCGAGCCCGCCGTGCGGGAAGCGGTGGAGGAGACCGCGGAGCCCGCGGGCGAGCCCGCGACCCCGGCCGCCGAGGCCGGCCGGGTTCCCGGCGGGCCCGCCGCCGACGCCGAGCGGGTCCCCGAGACCCCGCAGGCCCCCGCCGAGGACGGGGAGGCGGCCGCCGCCCCGGCCGCGCAGGAGGCTCCGATCACCGTGCCCGCGGCTCGGCTGAGCGCCGACCGGCCCGGCCGTCCCCCCGCCGAGCCGGCCCGCGAGGCCGTGCGCAAGGAGGCCGAGCCCGCACCGCGGAGCGGACCGGACAAGCCCGCGGACAAGGCCCCCGCGGACAAGCCGGTGGACAAGCCCGCCGACCCGCCGAAGCCCGCCCCGGCCCCGGCCCCGGCCCCGGCCCGCCCGGCGAAGCGGGGCCGGGGACGCCGCGCGTCCGTGCCGACCTGGGACGAGATCATGTTCGGCGCCCGCCGCCCCGACTGACCGGAGCGTCCCCGGGCCCGTCCCGGACGGGCCCCGGGGCACCCGCGGCGGAGCGGCCCGGCGGCCGCCCGCACGAGGCCCTCCCCGCCCGGGCGGCGGGGAGTGCCGGCGGATCAGTCGGCGCCGGGCGCGACGAACGGCGCGAGCCAGTCGGGGGTCACCTCGGAGACGAAGGCGACGCCCTCCGCCTCGCCGACGTCCAGGGCCGTGTATCCGCCGGTGCCCGCGCCCACCCCGGCCACCACGCTCAGCAGCCCGGCCCTGCGCTGGAACCAGGTCTGGCTGAGCGTCCAGCCGACGACGGCGCGCCGCTCCACCACGGCCTGGGACCGGCGCAGCGACCCCGACCGCACCGCCAGGCGGGAGCCGTCGTAGGCGTGCCCCAGCGAACGGTAGCGGTCGAGGCCGAGCGGGACGCCCAGCAGCGCGAGGAGCAGCCCGGCGGCCACGGCCCCCCACCAGGGCCCTGACCAGATCACCGCGGGCGGCAGGGCGCACGCGGTGGCCGCCAGCCAGGGGAAGACCGCCCGGAACAGCCTGCGCCTGCGCGCCGCCGGAGGATGCGCCCGCAGGTCCGCCCTGATCGGCCCGACCGCCTCCCCCGTCACCTCGAGCGCGACCTTGCGCGGCACCACGGGCAGGAGCTGGCCGCGGGTCTGCGAGTCTCCCAGCCCGGTCACGATCGCCCAGGCCCGGGCCATGCCCGCCTGCCGTTCCAGCAGGCTCTCGACCAGTTCGAACCCGCGCACCCTGCGCCGCTCCAGCGACACGCTCCTGCGGGTGAGCAGACCGCGCTCCGCGACCAGGTACCCCTCCCTGGCCTTCAGGGTGAAGTCCCAGTTGAACAGCGCGTACACCGCCATGTCGACGGGCGGGGTGATCAGCAGCAGCAGGACGAGGGCCGCGACCAGCACCCCCCAGTGCTGCCACAGCCACTCCGCGGCGCTCCACAGGGCCCGCCGCTCGACGCCCAGCTGCTCACCCCACTGGAAGGCGGCGCCCACCCCGGCCGCCAGCAGCGCGAAGGGGCTCAGCAGGTACGCCCCCGACAGGGGGCCGTAGGCGAGCCACCTGCGCGGCACCGCCAGGAAGACCCGCTCGGGGGTCGCCTCGCCGATCTCGTGGCGGACCGGGGCGGGGACCGCGCCGTCCGGCACCGGAACGCCCGTCGCGGGCCCCTGCCCCGCACCGGCCACCGGAGCCCCGGGGGCGGCCCCGGCGGCCCCGCGGGCCGCCCGCCGTGCCATGCGGGCCCGGGCGTGCCAGAGCAGCACGGCCTTGAGCCGCTCGGCCTCCGCCCGGGTCACCCCGTCGAGCTCGCCCTCCTGCTTGTCGTCGCCGCCGGCGCCGGTGTCGATGCGCAGCACGGCGATGCCCAGCAGGCGGTGCAGCGGCGGATGGCTGACGTCGACGCCCCGGATGCGCTCCAGCGGGATCGTCCGCACCGACCGGCTGACCAGCGACCGGGTCAGCTCCAGCCGGTCGCCGACGACCTGGTAGGTGAAGGTCGCCCAGCGCACGGCGGAGTAGACGACCGAGCCCACGACGCCGAGCGCCGCCCACGCGAACGAACCGGCCGAGAACCCGCCGAGGAACAGGACTCCGACCAGCGGCAGGAAGAGCGAGGGCAGCATCCGGATCGGATCGGTCAGCAGCACCTTCGGACTGAGCCGCAGCGCCGGCGTGGCCGGCGG
The DNA here is from genome assembly GCF_039534085.1 of Planomonospora alba. Classification (NCBI taxonomy): domain Bacteria; kingdom Bacillati; phylum Actinomycetota; class Actinomycetes; order Streptosporangiales; family Streptosporangiaceae; genus Planomonospora; species Planomonospora alba. The sequence goes on along the minus strand of NZ_BAAAUT010000012.1, from coordinate 39,639 downwards.
CTGCGCGGGCTCCGGGCCGAACTGCGGACCGGGCTGCGGAGCATACGGCGAGGCCGTACCGGATGGCGGCTGATCCGACGGCTGCGGGCCGGCAGGCGGAGGCTGCTCGGACGGCCGCGGATCGGAAGGCGAGGGTCCGGTCACGTCGCGTCGTCCCTCAGCTCCTCGGCCCGCCGGGCGAGCTCCGCGGCCAGCCGCGCCGCCACCTCGTGGTCGAGGCCTCTGATCGTGGACGAGCCGGCGTGGGAGGCCGTACGGATCTCCAGCGTGGCGAGGCCGAGCATCCGCTCGAACCAGCCCTGCGCCTTGTCCACGGTCTGGATCCGGCTGACCGGGACGAACACCCACTCCCTGCTGATCCATCCGGAACGCGCGTAGACCACGTCCCCGGTGAGCTCCCAGCGGTGGACCGCGTACCGCCAGAGCGACTCGGTGACGGTCCCCGCCGCCAGCGCCACGCCCACCGGCCACGGCAGCAGCGCGGCGTTGTCCAGCGCCCAGCCGGGCAGCCAGGACCAGCGCGCCTCGTCGATCCAGCGGGCCAGGAACACCGAGCCGCCGGTCAGGAGCACCGCCCAGACCATCCCCTGCAGCAGCCACAGCCAGATCGCCCGCCGGGAGACCGGATGGGCCGGGTCCCTCAGGGGCACCCCTCCGGGGCCCTGCGCGGACCGGGCGCGCCCGCCCTCCCCGGCGGGCGGCACCGCGGCGTCCACGGCGTTCCCGTTCATATCGCTCTGATCGCTCACAACGCCAGCCTAAAGGGTCGTTTTCCGGCAGGTGGAGCGCCGTGTCAGGGGCCCGTCAGCGATCCCTCAGCGATCCCTCAGCGATCCCTCGGTGACCCCCGGCTCCCGCCGGACGGGCGTCAGGAGAGTGTCAGCGGGCCCGTGCATGCTGAGGGCGCATCGCGTCGCTCCGGGTGTCCGGAGCGACCCACTCCAGACGCTCCGACCTCAGGGAACCGCTCATGCAACCTGCCATCCAGGCGGAAGGCCTGATGAAACGCTACGGAGAGACCCGGGCACTCGACGGGGTCGACCTCGTCGTCCCCCAGGGGCGCCTGCTCGGCGTCCTGGGACCGAACGGCGCGGGCAAGACCACCGCCGTGCGGATCCTCGCCACGCTGCTCCGCCCCGACGCGGGCAGGGCCTCGGTCGGCGGGTTCGACGTGGTGCGGCAGGCCCACCGGGTGCGCTCGCTCATCGGCCTGACCGGGCAGTACGCCGCGGTGGACGAGATGCTCACCGGCGTGGAGAACCTCATGATGATCGGCCGGCTGCTCGGCATGTCGCGGGCGGACTCCCGGCGGCGGGCGGCCGAGCTGCTGGAGCGCTTCGACCTGTCCGCGGCGGGCGCGCGGGCCGCCAAGACCTACTCCGGCGGCATGCGCCGGCGCCTGGACCTGGCGGCGAGCCTGGTCGGGCGGCCCCAGGTGCTGTTCCTCGACGAGCCCACCACCGGCCTCGACCCCCGCAGCCGGACGGAGCTGTGGAGCGTCGTGCGCGGCCTGATGGCCGACGGGGTGTCGGTGCTGCTCACCACCCAGTACCTCGAGGAGGCCGACCAGCTCGCCGACGACATCGTGGTCTTCGACCACGGCAGGGTGATCGCCTCGGGCACCTCCGACGAGCTCAAGGCGACCACCGGCGCGCAGGTCCTGGAGGTCCGGCCGCTGCGGTCCTCCGACCTCGACCTGGTCGCCCGGGTCGTCGCCGACGTCATCGGCGAGACCCCGGACCTGACCGGCGGGAAGGCCACCGCGTCCGTGCGCGACCCGGCGGTCGTGCCCGCCGTCGTGCGCCGCCTCGACGACCTGGGCGTCGTGGCGGGCGAGCTGGCGCTGCGCAAGTCGAGCCTCGACGAGGTGTTCCTGGCCCTCACCGGCCACCGGGCCGAGGAGGAGCCCGACGCGGAGAAGGAGGAGAGCCTCGTATGACCGCGATGACGACGGCGGCCCCCGCGGCCCCCGCCCCGGCCGCGCGCGTCGGCCCGGTGGCCACGCTGCGCCAGACGATGACGCTGGCCTGGCGCAGCCTGGTCCAGATCAAGCACAACCCGTGGGAGCTGCTCGACCTGAGCATCCAGCCCATCATGCTCCTGCTGCTGTTCACCTACGTGTTCGGCGGCGCGATCCTCGGATCGACGGACGGCTACCTGCGGTTCGCCCTCCCCGGGCTCCTGGTGCAGAACGCCCTGTTCTACACGCTGTCCACCGCGATCGGCCTGAACACCGACATCTCCAAGGGCGTCTTCGACCGGCTCCGGAGCCTGCCGATCGCCCGGACCGCCCCGCTGGCCGGCAGGGTCATCGCCGACACCGCCAAGCAGGTGTGGGCCTTCGCCCTGCTCGTCGGCTTCGGCATGCTCCTGGGGTTCCGGGTCGGGACGAGCGTGCTCGGCCTGCTGGGAGCCATGGCCCTGCTGGTCGTGGTCGCCCTGGCCATGTCGTGGATGTCGGTCCTGATCGGGCTGCGGGCGTCCAGCCCGGAGAAGGTCCAGATGATCGCCTTCTCCGTGATGATGCCGCTGACCTTCACCAGCAGCGCCCTGGTGCCGGACCAGACCTTCCCCGGCTGGCTGGAGACCTGGTCCGGCCTCAACCCGGTCACCCACCTGGCCGACGCGATCCGCGGCCTGCTGATCGGCGGCGAGGTGGCCCGTCCGGTGCTGGTCTCCCTGCTCTGGTCCGCCGGCTTCGTCGTGGTCTTCGCGCCGCTGGCGGTCCGCGCCTTCCGCAGCCGGGTGTGACCCGCTCCCGCGGGCCCTCGCCGCGGCGGGAGACCGCCCCGGCGCCCCCGCGGGCCCTGCGGGGGCGCCGGGTGAGCCGCCCCGCGGAGGCGGGAGTCGCGTAACGTTTCCGGTCCGGGGACGGATTCCCACCGGGGCGGCGGGAGATCCGCCGCTGCGGGCGTCCCGCCCTGAGGCGGGCTCCCCGCCGGAGGCGGCGGGCGGCCGCGGGGCACCGCGGAGTTCCGGGAGAACGGGGGTACGGCGTGCTGGTGGTCCACGGTGCCTGGGTGGACGGGCGGCTGGGGCTGTGGGCGGAGGACACCGCCCGGCCCCGCGGCCCCGCCCCCCGCGGTCCCGCCTCAGCCGGTCGCGCCGATCCCGCCGCGCCGCAGGCCGGTCCTCCCGGGCGGGAGGCCCCTCCCGCCCATCCGTTCGCGGCGGCCGCGCCCGTCCTGGCCGCGGCGCTCGCGGAGGGGGCCGCCCCCTCCGAGGGCGCTGCGGAGCAGGCCGAGCTGCCCCTGCTGCTCCCGGCCTCGGCGCGGGGCCCGCTGCCCTCGCCCGAGTCGGGCCGGGCCGTCCCGGCCGCCGCAGGCGCCGCGATCTCCCCCTGGCGGGTGCCGGCGCTCCTGCTCCGGCCCGCCGCCGCCCTCCCGCTGCTCGGCTCGGTCCCGCTGCACGACGTCCCGCCCGTGCTCGACGCCGGTGACGAGCCGGTGTGGGCACCCGGCCTGTCGCTGCGCTACTTCGCCGTCGTGGGCGAGCACGCGCGCGCCCTGGTCCGGCGGGGCCGGATCCTCCCGCAGCTCGCCTGGGCGGGCGACGTGCCCGAGGCCCGCTGGCGGCCCGTGCTCACCGGGGCGGACGCGGCCGCCCTGCGCGACCTCGCCGCGGCCATGCCGCCGGTCTGCCGCGCCGTACGCGGGGAGCGGCCGTCGGCGCGGGTGCTGCGCGAGGCCCTGGACGCACTGGTGGACGGCGCGGCGCGGCTGGCGATGCCCGACCGGCTGATCGCGGGGAACCGGCCCGGCCTGCGGAGTGCGCTGACCGACCGCTGGCTGCACGCGCTGACCGCCGAGGACCCCTCGCTCCCCTCCGCCCGGCCCGCCGAGGCCGCCGCGCTGGACGAGGCCCTGCGCGCGTGGCTGGCCGCCGGGCACGAGCTGGACGGCCCCGTCCGGGCCTGCTTCCGGCTGACCGAACCGGCGGACGACGGCGGCCCGGACGGTGACCCGGACCGCGCCCCGTGGCAGGTGGAGTTCGGCCTGTCCCCCGCCGGGGAGCCCGGCCGCATGCTGCCCGCCGCCCGGATCCTGGCCGGCGAGCGGGCCCCGTGGCTGCCCGAGCGGCCGATGGAGCTCCTGCGCACCGAGCTGGAGCGCGCCGTCCGCCTCCACCCCGGCCTGCACACCGCGCTGCGCTCCGCCGAGCCGACCGGCATGGCGGTCGAGACGGCCTGGGCCTTCTCCTTCCTGCGGGGCGGCGCGCCGGCGCTGCGGGCCGCCGGGTACGGCGTGCTGCTGCCCGCCTGGGCCGGCCGGACGGGACTGGGCCTGCGGATGACCGCCCGCGCGACCGGCGCGGAGGGCCGGACCGGGCGAGGGGCCGACCGGGGGACCGGGCGGACGACCGGCCTGGACGACCCGGTGGCCGTACGGTTCGACGTGGTCGTCGGCGACCACGTCCTGAGCGAGGAGGAGCTGGCCGGGCTGGCCGGCCGGCGGATCCCCCTGGCCCGGATCGCGGGCCGGTGGGTCGAGCTGGACGACGCGCAGCTCAAGGCCGCGCTGCGGGCCGCCGGGCGGCGCGGCGGCGAGGCGACCGTGGGCGGGGTGATCCGCGAGGTCGTGGAGGGCGGTGACGGGGAGCTGCCGCTGGTCGGCGTGGAGGCCGACGGTCCCCTCGGCGATCTGCTCTCGGGTGAGGCCGACCGCCGCCTGACCCCCGTCGCCACCCCCGCCGCCTTCCGCGGCACGCTCCGCCCCTACCAGGAGCGCGGCCTGTCCTGGCTGAGCTTCCTGTCGGGTCTCGGCCTGGGCGGCGTGCTCGCCGACGACATGGGACTGGGCAAGACCGCGCAGACGCTCTCCCTGCTGCTCGGCGAGCGGGCCGGCGGACGGGCGGTGCCGCCGACGCTGCTGGTCTGCCCGATGTCGCTGGTCGGCAACTGGCAGAAGGAGGCGGCCCGGTTCGCCCCCTCGCTCCGGGTCTACGTCCACCACGGCGGGGCGCGCCACCGCGAGGAGGCGGAGCTGGCCGCGGCCGTCCGGGAGGCGGACCTGGTCGTCACCACCTACGGCACGGCCCTGCGCGACGCCGGGGCGCTGGCGCGGCTGGAGTGGGAGCGGGTGGTCTGCGACGAGGCCCAGGCGATCAAGAACAGCACCGCCCTGCAGTCCCGCGCCGTGCGGTCGATCCCCGCCAGGACCCGGCTGGCGCTGACCGGCACCCCCGTGGAGAACCGCCTCTCGGAGCTCTGGTCGATCATGGAGTTCTGCAACCCGGGCCTGCTCGGTTCCGCCAAGCGGTTCCGAAAGCGCTACCAGGAGCCGATCGAGACGCGCGGCGACGAGGACGCCTCCCGGGCGCTGCGGCGGGCCACCGGGCCGTTCGTGCTGCGCCGTCTCAAGACCGACCGGTCGATCATCTCCGACCTGCCGGAGAAGCTGGAGATGAAGGTCTGGTGCACGCTCACCTCCGAGCAGGCGGAGCTGTACCGGGCCGTGCTGAACGACATGCTCGGCAGGATCGACCGCACCGAGGGCGTCGAGCGGCGCGGCAACGTGCTGGCCACGATGACCCGGCTCAAGCAGATCTGCAACCACCCCGCCCACCTGCTCGGCGACGGCTCGCCGCTGGCGGGCCGCTCGGGGAAGCTGGCCCGGCTGGAGGAGATCGCGGCGGAGGTCGTCGCGGAGGGCGACAGGGCGCTCGTCTTCACGCAGTACGCCGCCTTCGGCTCGCTGCTCCAGCCGTACCTCGCCGCCCGGCTGGAGGTTCCGGTGCTCTGGCTGCACGGCGGTCTGCCCAAGGCCCGGCGCGACGAGCTGGTGGAGCGTTTCCAGAGCGCCGAGGGGCCGATGCTGTTCCTGCTCTCGCTGAAGGCGGCCGGGACCGGACTCAACCTGACCGCCGCCAGCCACGTCGTCCACGTCGACCGGTGGTGGAACCCCGCGGTGGAGGACCAGGCCACGGACCGGGCGTTCCGGATCGGCCAGAAGCGCAACGTCCAGGTGCGGAAGTTCGTCTGCGTGGACACTCTGGAGGAGCGGATCGACGAGATGATCGAGCGGAAGAAGGCCCTGGCGGAGACCGTGGTCGGCACCGGCGAGGACTGGATCGCCGACCTGTCCACCGAACGGCTCCGCGAGCTGTTCGCCCTCGGCCCCGGGGCGGTGAGCTGACGTGGCACGCGCCGGGCACGGCGGGCCGGGGCGGAGCGGACCCGGGCGGGCGGGGTCCGGGGGCGGCGTCCCGGGGCGCGACGCCGGGCAGGACGCCCCCGGGTCGGAGCCGGTGGAGGACACGCCGTTCGAGCGGCGGCTGGACGACTTCTACTCGCCGGGCGTCCCCTTGAGCCGGCTCCGCCCCCGCGCGGACGGCACGCCCGCGTCCGCCGACTTCCTCCTGCGCGCCCTGGAGCCGCCGCAGGTCAAGGTCCGGCACATCCCCCTGGTCGACCTGCTGCGCAAGCCCTACCGGGCGCTGGGCGAGGACGACTGATCCGCGGGCCCGCCCCCGGCGGTCCCGCGGCCCGCCAGGGAGAGGAGGTCCGTGCGGGACAGCGCCCGGCCGCGCCCGTAGTGCCGGGCGAACTCCTCCTCGCCGAGGGCGGACCTCGCCCCGCCGGTGATCCGCACGTGGTCGAAGTCGACGACCGCGTCGGCGCCCCGGGCCGTCGCGGCCCCGCCGAGCAGCGCCGCGGCCCGGGCGGGGTCGCCCTCGGCCAGCGACAGACCCGCCAGGCCGATCAGCACCACGCCGAACGCGGCCGCGTCCGCCGAGCCCGCCGCCTGCTCCAGCGCCGTGCCGAGCAGGCGGCGGGCCCTGGCCAGGTCGCCCTCCTGCTCGGCCAGCATGCTGAGCGAGACGTTCACCAGCGCCCTGATCTGGACCGGCATGGCGGCCTCGGCGTCCACCATCCGCAGGGCGTCGGCGTAGTAGCCCCGGGCCTCGGCCAGGTCACCGCTCTCGCGGGCGAAGTCGCCCCGGGCGGTGAGGAAGGCCACTCCGCCGACCCGGTCGCCGCTGCGCAGGGCGGTGCGGAGCGACTCGTCCAGCATCCGCCTGGCCGTCGCCCGGTCCCCCAGCAGGTTGAGCGCGAAGGCGACCCTGCCGCGCATGTAGGCGATCTCGTCGACCGCGTCGATCCGCTCCAGGACGGCGACGGCCCCGCGCAGCCGCTCCAGCCCCTTCTCCGGCTCGCCGCGCATGAAGTCGAGCTCCGCGAGCACGCCCATCGCGTTGCCGGTGCCCCAGCACTCGCCGAGCTCCTCGAAGCCGCGCAGGCAGCCGCGCAGCTCCGCCTCGGCGGCGTCCGTCCGGCCGGCGGCGAGGTGCTCGGAGCCGCGGAACATGCGGGCCAGGGCCCGCACCCAGGGGTCGGGGTGAGCGGACATCCCGTCGAGGTGCCCGCCGTCCGGGTGGACGCCCGTGAACATCTCGGCGATCGGCCCGGCCAGCACGACCAGGGGGTGCCAGGGAGGCTCGACCTCCTGCCTGGCCAGGCGGGCCGCCTCCGCCAGCTCGGCCCGCGCGACGTCGAGCCCGATGCCGGTGCCGACCGCGCTGGCCCCGTGGACCGCCCGGACCAGGGCCAGCTGCCCCGGTCCGGCTCCGTCGGCGAGCCGGAGCACCTCGCGCGCCCGGTGGGCGGCCTCGGCGCGGTGCCCGCGCAGCCACCAGTACCAGCCCATCGCGCCGACCAGCCGGAACGCCAGGCCGGCACGGCCCGCCTCGGTGGTCCAGCGCAGCGCCGCCGACAGGTTGTCGTGCTCACGGGACATCTCGGCGAGACAGGCCGCCTGCCGCCGGTCGCGGAGCCCGGGGTCGGCGCTCTCGGCCAGCTCGGCGAAGAACTCCGCGTGCGCCAGCCGGAACCGCTCCTCCTCGCCCGCGGCGGCCAGCCGCTCGGCGGCGTAGGCGCGGATGGTCTCCAGCATCCGGTAGCGGGGGACGGCCCCGTCGCGGGCGGCCACCGTCACCAGCGACTTGTCGACCAGGCGGGCCAGCACGTCGAGCACGTCGCCGCGCGGCAGCCCCTCCCCGGAGCAGACCCGCTCGGCGGCCTCCAGGGAGACGCCCCCGGAGAAGACCGACAGCCGCCGCGCCAGCGTGCGCTCCGGCCCGTCCAGCAGGTCCCAGCTCCACTCCACCACCGCGCGCAGCGTCCGGTGCCGGGGCAGCGCCGTACGGCTGCCGCCGGTCAGCAGGCGGAAACGGTCGTCGAGGCGGTCGGCGAGCTGACCGGCGGACAGGGAGCGCAGGCGGGCCGCGGCCAGTTCGATGGCGAGCGGCATGCCGTCCAGCTCGCGGCAGACCCGCACCACCGCCTCGATCTCGGCCTCGGGCCGGTAGCCGGGGCGGACGGCCGCGGCGCGCTCGGCGAACAGGCGGACCGCCGGGGAGCGGAGGGCGGCCTCGGCGTCGAGGGCGCCGTGCGGGCCGCCGCCCTCGGGCGGGAGCCCCAGCGGCGGCACGGGCCAGGTCAGCTCTCCGGTGATGCCGAGCGGCTCGCGGCTGGTGGCGAGGATCCGCACGCCGGGGCAGCCGGGGAGCGGCCGGCCGGCGAGCGCCGCCGCCGCCTCGACCACGTGCTCGCAGTTGTCCAGGACGATCAGCACCCGCTTGCCGGACAGGACGGCGAGCAGGCGGGAGACCGGGTCGCGGACGGGCGGGGGGAGGACGCCGGGCGGCGGGATCGATCCGTCGCGCAGCCCCAGGGCCGAGAAGACCGCCTGCGGCACCTCGTCCGGCTCCCCCACCGGGGCCAGCTCGACCAGCCGGACGCCGTCGGGCATCCGGCCGGCGACCGCCTCGGCCGTCTCGACCGCCAGCCTGGTCTTGCCGGCGCCGCCGGGGCCGAGCAGGGTGACCAGCCGGTGGTCCGCCAGCAGCTCCGACGCGCGGGCCACGTCGTGCTCCCGGCCGACGAAGCTGGTGAGCCTGGCCGGCAGGCTGCCCGGGCGCGGCGCCGCGGGAGGCTCCCGCGTCCCAGCCGGGGCCCGGGGGCCGGGGCGGGTCCCGGACGGGGGATCCCCGCGCAGCATGGACAGGTGGAGCCCGGTCAGTTCGGGTGAGGGGTCAGCGCCCAGTTCCTCGGCGAAGAGCGCGCGGGCCTCCTCGAAGGCGGCCAGCGCCTCGACCCGGCGGCCCGCGCCGTACAGCGCGCGCATGAGCTGGCCGCGCAGCCGCTCGCGGAGCGGATGGGCGGCGATCAGCGCGGGCAGTTCGGCGATCAGGTCGCTCTGGCGGCCGAGCAGCAGGTCGGCCTCGACGCGGTCCTCCAGGGCGGCCAGGCGCAGCGCGTCCAGCCGGGCCACCTGGGCGGCGACGATCCCGTTCCCGCCGAGGTCGGACAGGGCGGCCCCGCGCCAGAGGGCCAGCGCGGCGCGGATGGTGTCCGCGGCGTCGGCCGGGGAGCCCGCGGCGAGGGCGGAGCGGCCCTCGGCGGCCAGCCGGGCGAACCGGTGGGCGTCCACCCGGTCGGGGTCGGCGGCCAGCCGGTAGCCGGTCGCCGTGGCCTCCACCAGGGCCCGGTCCTCCCGCAGGACCGTGCGGAGGCGGGAGACCAGCGCCTGCAGGGCGTTGCCCACCGCGGCCGGGGGGTCGTCCCCCCACACCCCCGCGACCAGCCGGTCGGCCGGGACCGCCCGCCCGGCGTCGAGGAGCAGCAGGCAGAGGAGGGCGCGCAGGCGCCGCCCCGCGATCTCCACGGTCCGGTCGGCACGGCGGATCTCGAGGGGACCGAGGATCGAGAAATTCACCCCGATATCCAACTTCACCCCGTCCATCCATTGATTCTGTCCGATTCCACGGCATTCCCGTCCCGCGGAACCTGGCGATCCGGTCGGTGCACCTTCCAGATCCGCGTAGCATCATCGGGCATGGGGCAGTCGAACACGTCTACGCGCGCGCGCCGGGCCGCCACGATGGCGGTGTCCGCGGCGCTCGTCGTCGTCTCCTCCGGATGCGGCATGGTCGGCAGCGCCGCCTCCGCCGAGCGTCTCCAGCTGGAGCCGCTCAGCGTCTCGAGCCCCACGCTGCGGGACGGTAGCCCCCTGCCGTCCGACTACTCCTGCCGCGGTTCGGTCGGCAACCCTCCCCTGCGGTGGTCCGGGGTGCCGGACGGAGCCGAGTCCATCGCGATCGTGGTCGACAACAACGACTCCACGACCCGCGCCGAGGTGCACTGGGTCGTGTTCGACATCGACCCGCGCACCAACGAGCTGACCGAGAGCGCGATCCCGGTCGGCGCCCTGGAGGGCAGAACGACCTCCGGCAAAGTGGGCTATGAGCCTCCGTGCCGGCCCCGGGAGAACTATCGTTTCACTGTCTACGCGCTCGACCGGAAGGTCGGTCTCGCCAAGGGTGCCCCCCTCTCGGAGACCCTCAAGAGCATTGCGGACAGAACGATCGCCTGGGGACGGCTGACCGCGACGAACATCGAGTGACAGGCTGAACACCGGAGGTAGTGATGGTTACCGATTCTTCACTTAGGGTGTGACAACGCTCCTCGTGGTCCGACACAATCAGTTCCAATGTCCGAGCGCAGGTGATCACAGGGGGCAGGTCGCGTCGATGGCCGCGCGATCTCACCGGCGCCGCTGGGAGGCCATGGCCTTGAGGGTGGTGCAATGATCCTGGTCATAGTGGGCCTGGTGGCCGTCGTGCTCCTCGTGCTCGTCGTCGTGGCACTGGGGATGCGGTCGATGAACCGCAGGGAGAGCGCGCTCCCCGCGGAGCGCCTGCGTGAGATGGCCGAGAAGGAGGCGTCGACCCCGCCCCGGTCCATCGACGAGTTCGCTGCCCGCGAGCCCAAGATGGACCATTTCACTCCGGACCTCTCGCCGTTCGACGAGCCCAAGCCCCGCCCGCGCCCGTCGGGCGCCCGCGGCAAACGCGGCGTGAACGAGTTCGGGGAGCCCGACGACTACGACGAGGACTACTGGGAGAAGCTCCAGGCCGACGACGGCGGCTTCGGCGGCTCCCTGAGCCCCAAGGTGGGCGCCAGCCGTCCCGTCGGTGAGCCCGACCACGCGGGCTCCGGCGCCGACGCCGACGCGACGACCGTGCAGGCCCCGCTGCCGGGCAGGCCCCGGCCGGACCAGGACGTCCCCTCCGTCCCGGCCGCCCCCGCTCCCGCCGCCGCCTCGGCATCCTCCGACCTCGGCGACCTGGCCGGGCCCGTCCAGCCGAGCCCGGCTCCCAGCGCCGCCTCCCTGGCCGAGCAGAAGACCGTCACCTTCGCCGCGCCCACTCCCGGCACCTTCGGCGAGGGCCGTACGCCGCGCGCCGGCTCCCGCGGCTCCCGCCGGAGCAGTCGCGCGGCCGCCGCGAGCGCCGCCGCGCCGAGCGCCGCCGCGGGCGCCGCGGGCACGGGCGCCGCGGGCGGGGATTTCCCCGGCCCGCCGCGGCCGGATCCGGTGAGCGACCCGCTGGGCACCTCCTACCCGCGCGGCGCCGCCCCGTCCGCCTCCCCCGCGCCCGACCCGATCACCGGCGGGCCCGCGATGGCGCCCATGGGCCCCACCACCAGCGGCGGCTTCCCCGCCATGCCGGTGCCCCCGGCGGCTCCCGCGCCTTCCGCGCCGGACCCGCTCGCCGCCGCCTACGGCGCCGCCGGCACCACGCCCCCGCCCGCCTCCGACAACCCGTGGGCGCAGGCGACGACGCCGGGCTCCGGCGGCTGGGCGGCGGTCAACACGGCCGACATCCTGGACGACCCCGCCCCCTCCTACGGCTCGTACCAGACGCCGGTCTACGACGCCGCGCCGCCCGCCGCCTCCTCCTACGAGGTCAGCGCCGGCTGGGCGACCATCGAGGACGACGTCACCGGCCCGAGCCCCGCGGTCTCGACCCCGACCGGGCCGTCCCGCGCGGTCTCCCCCTACGACCACCCGGCGGGCTCGCCCTCCGGGTCGGCGGCCGGCGGCGAGTACGGGTACGAGACCGGCCAGTACGTCTCCCCGGCGAACCCCGTCGCCTGGCCCGAGCCGGCGCCCTCCGCCGGTCCGGCGCCGAGCCCCGCGCAGGGCTCCCCGGCGGCTCCCTCCGGATCCGGCTCCGGGAGCTGGCCGAGCTACGGCGACCTCTACGGCCCCGGCTCCGCACCCGCGGCCGGTGAGGGGCGGAGCCGGGCGGGTTCCCGGGGAAGCCACCACCGCAACCGGGAGCAGGACCAGGACTACCCCGACTATTACCGCTGATTTCCTCCGTCCTCCGTAAAGGCCCCCGGCGAGCAGAGGCTCCGCCGGGGGCCTTCGTCATAAGGTCTGTGCCATGGAGACGGACACGAAGAGTGAAAAGACTGTCACTTCACGCGGCATCTCCTCCGTGCTGCGGTACGACCTGCCCGCCTCCCTGGTGGTCTTCCTCGTCGCGGTGCCCCTCTGCCTGGGCATCTCCGTCGCGTCGGAGGCACCGCCGGCGGCCGGGCTGATCGCCGGGGTGGTCGGCGGCGTCGTGGCGGGTTTCCTGGGCGGTTCCGCGGTCCAGGTGAGCGGCCCCGCTGCCGGGCTCGCCCTGGTGGTCGCCGACCTCGTCATCCGGTACGGCTGGCGGGCCACCTGCATGATCACTCTGATGGCGGGCGCCCTCCAGCTCCTGCTGGGCGTCTTCCGGGTCGCCCGCGCGGCCCTGGCCGTCTCCCCGGCCGTGGTGCACGGCATGCTCGCCGGGGTCGGCGTGGTGATCGCCCTCTCCCAGCTCCACGTGATCCTCGGCGGCAGCCCGCAGTCCTCCGCGGTCGAGAACATCGTCGAGCTCCCCCGGCAGATCGCGGACCTGCACGGCTACGCCGTCTTCGCCGGTCTGCTGACCATCGCGATGCTGGTCGCCTGGGGCCGGCTGCCGCAGCGGCTCCGCCTCGTCCCCGCCCCGCTGGCCGCCCTCGCGGTGACCGCCGTGACCGCCTGGGGGCTCGACTGGGACGTCACCCGCATCGACCTGTCGGTGGGCCTGGGCGAGTGGTCGGCTCCGGTCCTGCCGCAGGGGGACTGGCACGGGATCGCCACCGCGGTGATACTCGTCGCCCTGCTCGCCGGGGTGGAGTCCCTGCTCTGCTCGGTGGCCGTCGACAAGCTGCACGACGGCAGGCGCGCCGACCTGGACCGGGAGCTGACCGCCCAGGGCGCGGCCAACATGGTGAGCGGCGCGCTGGGCGGCCTGCCCGTGGCCGGGGTCATCGTGCGCAGCACCGCCAACGCGCGGGCCGGGGCGCGAAGCCGCTGGTCGGCGGTCCTGCACGGCGTCTGGATCCTGCTGTTCGCGCTCGGCCTGGGCTGGACGGTCACCTTCATCCCGCTGGAGGCGCTGGCCGCGCTGCTGGTCTTCATCGGCACGCAGATGGTCAACATCGGGCACGTGCGGAACCTGCGCGGCCACGGCGAGGTCCCGGTCTACTTCGTCACCCTCGGCGGCGTGGTGGTGCTCGGCCTCGCCGAGGGCGTCCTGCTCGGCCTGGCGCTCGCCGCGCTGCTGGCACTGCGCCGCCTCACCCGGGTGACCGTACACGCCGAACGGGAGTCCGACGGCCGCTGGCACGTGGCGATCGGCGGCTCGCTGACCTTCCTGGGCGTGCCGCGGCTCACCGCCGAGCTGAGCGCCATCCCGCCCCGGGCCGCCGTCGACCTCGACCTGAACATCGACTTCATGGACAACGCCGCCTTCGAGGCCCTCCACGCCTGGCGGCAGAACCACGAGCGCGGCGGCGGCACGGTGGACATCGACGAGGTCCACGACGAGTGGTACGCCATGGCCGCCAGCGGCGCCCGGACGCTCCCGGCCAAGAGCCCGCCGGCGGCGCCCGACCACTGGTGGCTGCCCTGGTCCCATCGGCGGCGGCGCAGGCCGGCGCCCGCGGGCGCCCTGATCCCGGTCCGCCACCAGCACTCCGGAGGCGGGCCCGCCGTACCCGACCTGCTGGCCGGCGCCCGGGAGTTCCACCGCCGCACGGCCCCGCTGGTCCGGCCGGTCCTGCACGGCATGGCCCGCAAGCAGGAGCCCTCCCACCTCTTCATCACCTGCGCGGACTCCCGCATCGTGCCGAACCTCATCACCGCCAGCGGCCCCGGCGACCTGTTCACCGTCCGCAACATCGGCAACCTGGTCCCGCGCCGGGGGGCGGCGCCGCCGGACCACTCGGTCACCGCCGCGATCGAGTACGCCACGGAGGTGCTCGGGGTGCGGACCATCACGGTCTGCGGCCACTCCGGCTGCGGCGCCATGGCCGCGCTGCTCGACGGCGGCGGGAGGACGCCGGGGCTGCCCGAGCTCTCCCGCTGGCTCCGGCACGGCGACCTCAGCCTGGCCCGGTTCGTCTCGGCCGGGGACGAGCCGGCCGGGGACGGCCCGCTCGACCGCCTCTGCCGGATCAACGTGCTCCAGCAACTGGAGAACCTCCGCACCCACCCGGGGGTCGACCGGCTCGTGCGCGCCGGGCGCCTGGAACTGGTGGGCCTCTACTTCGACATCGCCGCCGCCCGGGTCCACGTCCTCGACCACTCCCCGGTCCCCGCCGCCCCGACCGCCCCGGCCTGACCGGCCGTTCCGCCGGGGGCGTACGGCTTGCGCCACGAGTGAAAGCGGGTGCCCCCGGTCCCGGCGGATACGAAGAATCGCTGCCATGAGAGTTCTGATCATCGGCGGCTCGGTCTTCCTGGGCCGGGCGATCACCGAGGAGGCGCTGCGGCGCGGGCACGAGGTCACCACGTTCAACCGGGGCAGGAGCGGGGTGGACCTGCCGGGCGTCGAGGCGGTCCGGGGCGACCGCGAGTCGGCCGAGGACCTGGCGCGGCTCGCCTCCGGCCGGGAGTGGGACGCCGTCGTCGACGTCTGCGGGTTCGTCCCGCGCGTCGTCGGCGAGGCGGTGCGCGCGCTCAACGGGAAGGCCGCCACCTACGCCTTCATCTCCAGCATCTCGGCCTGCTCCGAGTGGCCGGGGAAGGGGCCGGCGGACGAGTCCTCGCCCCGCTTCGCCTGCGCTCCCGACGCGGGTCCCGAGGACGGCGACTACGGCACGCTCAAAGCGGGCTGCGAGCGCGCGGTGGAACAGGGCTTCGACGGCAACGCGCTCATCATCGAGCCGGGCCTCATCCTCGGCCCGCACGAGAACGTCGGCCGCCTGCCCTGGTGGCTGACCCGGATCGCGCGCGGCGGCAGGGTCCTCGCCCCGGGGGACCCGGAGACCGCGATGCAGGTCGTCGACGCCCGGGACATCGCCGCCTTCACCTTGTCGCAGGCGGAGGCGGGCACGGCCGACCGGTTCTTCGTCAGTGGGGTCGCGGGCAACACCACCTACCGCGGCCTGCTGGAGGAGTGCCGGGCCGCGACGGGCTCGGACGCGGAGTTCACCTGGGTCGACGACCGGTTCCTGCTCGACCGGGGGGTGCAGCCGTGGACCGAGCTGCCGCTCTGGGCCCCCGCCGACCCCGCCTTCGCCGGGGTGTGGCTGCCCTCCTCGGCCAAGGCCCTGGCCGCCGGGCTGACCTGCCGCCCGGTCGCGCAGACCGTCCGCGACACCTGGGAGTGGCTCCGCGACATCCCGGTGGAGCGGCGCTCCTTCGGCAGCGAGCGCATGCGCCACGGCATCGACCCCGGCAAGGAGGCCGAGATCCTCGCCGCGTGGGACAAGCGCTCCTGAACACGCATTTCTCCACAGACGCCGGGCGCCGCTCCCCCTAGGGTGACCGGTGTCCGGCCTCGTCCCCCGAACGCCGGACCGCGACCGGTGTCTCCGCCGGCCGCGCGCGGAGGGCGGCTCCGGCGACGCACGGGCCTCCCTCCGCTCCGCCGCCATGCCGCCACGCCGCAGGGGCCGTGACGGCATGGCGGCGCGGGGCGGCGCGTGATCCCGCACCCACCTGCCCTCGGGCGGCTTCCGCTCCCCTGCCCGGTCCCCCGCGGGCGCGGGTGGAACGCTTCGCCTGACGGCGGTGGGCACGGCCGCCGTCCTCGAGGGGAGAGGAGTGTGGCGGATCGTGTACTGAGACGAACATGAGCAGGGCTCTATTCTCCGTTCATGCGAGCAGCCTCGTCCCGCATGACACGACTGGCCGTCGTCCCCGCCCTGGCCGCCGCTCTGACGTTCGCCCCCGCCGCCGGCGACACCCGTGCCCCCGCGACCGCGACCGCGACCGCGACCGCGGCCGCGGCCCGGACCGCGCCGACCGCCGCGCCCCCGACCGCGCTGACCGTCGCCGCCAAGCAGCGCGGCTGGGTCTTCCGCGACGGCCACGGCCGGGAGGTGACGCTGCGCGGGTTCAACGTGTCCGGCAGCACCAAGCTGTACGAGAACGCACTGCTGCCGTTCCGCAGCGCCGCCGACGCCGCGCGCTCGGCCCAGGCCATGCGCGACCTCACCGGCGCGAACGCCATCCGCTTCCTCATCAGCTGGGAGGGCGTGCAGCCGTCCCCCACCACCATCGACCACGCCTACCTCGACAGGGCGGTCGAGCAGATCCGCGCGTTCACCGGTCGTGGGATCCGCGTCCTGGTCGACTACCACCAGGACCTGTACTCCTCGCACCTGTTCCACGAAGGCAGCTGGTACACCGGTGACGGCGCGCCGGAATGGGTGGTCAGGGCCGGGGACTACCCCAGGGAGTCCTGCGGGATCTGCTTGCTGTGGGGGCAGAACATGCAGACCAACGAGGCGGTCCGCCGGGCCGCCTACGACTTCTGGCGGAACCGGCGCGTCAGCACGGAGACGGGCGAGGTCGGCGTCCAGGACGCCTTCCTGCTGCAGGCGAAGGCCGCCATGACCCGCATCCGGCAGCGGCTGACCGATGCGGAGTTCGCCTCCGTCATCGGATTCGACCCCTTCAACGAGCCCTACGACGGGGGCCTCGACGGCAGGAGCGGCCTGGAGTGGGAGAAGACCTACCTCATGCCCTTCTACCAGCGTTTCCGCGCCGCCATGGACGCCGCCGGGTGGGGGGACAAGCCCGCCTTCGTCGAGCCCCTGGTCTTCTGGAACACCGGCTTCTTCGAGGAGGGCGGGCTCACCGCGGTCGGCGCCCTCGGCACCCGGTACGTCTTCAACAGCCACTTCTACGACGGCGCCCGCATGACGATCGACCCGTCACCGGCCTCCGACGGCACGTACGGCGCCGCGATGAACGAGATCCGCGACCGGGCCCGCACGCTGGCCACCGCGCCCTTCGTCTCGGAGTTCGGCCACAGGATGTCGGGCGGCGGCAGCGACCGCACGCCGTGGATGGTGCGCGCGATGTACCAGGCCATGGACTCCGGCGTCCCCGGGCGGAACTGGTGGCGGGACGCCGCCGCCGGAGGGGACGTGCTCTCCTCCACCCAGTGGCACTGGGACCTCTACAGCGGCCGGCACCACGAGCCGATGAACCGCAACCCCGCCAAGGTGCAGACCGAGGGCGACGCCTGGAACGACGAGGACTTCTCCGTGGTCGCCGCCGACGACTCGGGCACCCTGGCCACCCGGCTGGACCAGGCGGTGCTGGACCGCCTCTACCCCTCCGCGGTCGCAGGCGACGTGCTGGCCTTCGCCTACGAGGACCTCGCCCGGTCCGGCTACGGCGACGCCGGACGGCGGCAGGCGTGGCTGGCCGTACCGTCCTCCATGCCGGACACCGCCGCGCTGGTCGAGGGACGGCGGTTCGGCGTCCTGGTCTGGCGCGGGCCGGCCACGGCCCCGGGCGCGCCGACCGAACTGCACCTGCCCGCGTCCTTCACCGCCGAGACCACCGTCGTGGTCGGCGACGTGGCCACCCGCGCGGGCCTGCCCGCCTCCGGTCCCGCGGCCATCGCGACGGAGACCGGCTCGCCCACCGCCCACCGCCTGCTGCTGAGGCCGTCCGGCGCCGCGCCGGGCACCGTGCACGCGGCGCTGGTGGTCGGCGCCTCCACCGGCCCCGCCGTCACCCCCGCCCAGCTGACGGCCGCCGCCGCCGAACTGGCCGCCTGGAAGGAGCAGCGCTTCCCCTCCTGACCGCGGACGCCCCGCACTCCTCCCCGGGGCGGCACCGCCGCGCCCGCCGCCCTGCGGACCCTCCCGGCCGGATGACATTTGTCATCGGATCCACCCACGAGATCCACACGCGTCCGGTGATATCGGCGACTGTCCGCGCGCGGCCGGGAAAGACCAAGATCTTTCCTGTCAGGACACCCCTCCCGTCAGGAACTCCAGATCATGAGAAGAGCCTCCACGCGCCCGATGAAGATCGCCGCGGTCGCCGCCGCCCTGCCTCTGGCCCTGGCCACCACCGGCGGTCCGGCCGCCGCGGCGGGCACCGGCTCGGGCGCCGCCGCGCCGGAGACGATCGCCTGGGGGTCGTGTGCCGACATGCGCCCCGCCGACGGGCAGAAGCTCCCCGCGGGCACCGAGTGCGGCACGCTCACCGTCCCCCTCGACCACGCCGATCCCGGCGGCAGGACCATCGAGCTGGCGTTGATCCGCATCAAGGCCACCGATCCCGGCAGGCGGCTGGGATCGCTGGTGTTCAACTTCGGCGGGCCCGGCGGCTCCGGCGTGGACACCCTGCCCCTGGCCGCTCCGGCCTACACCGCGCTGAACGCCCGCTACGACCTGGTCTCCTTCGACCCCCGGGGGGTGGAGCGCAGCTCCGGCGTCCGGTGCGGCGGCACCGCGGAGATGGACGACTACAACGCCGCCGACGCCACCCCGGACACCCGGGCCGAACGGGCGCGGCTGAGGCGGGCGATCGCGGAGTTCGCCCGGGCCTGCCAGAAGACCTCCGGCGGGATCCTGCCGCACGTGGGCACCGTCGACTCCGCCCGGGACCTGGAACGGCTGCGCGCGGCGCTGGGCGAGGACAAGCTCGACTACTTCGGCATGTCGTACGGCACGCATCTGGGCGCGGTCTACGCCACGATGTTCCCCGGCAAGGTCGGCCGCTTCCTGCTGGACGCCCCGCTCGACCCGACGCTCTCCTTCCGGCAGCGCACCCTCGACCAGATGAAGGGGTTCCAGCGGTCGTACGAGGCGTTCCTCGACGGCTGCGTCGCCAAGGGCGCCGGCAAGTGCGCGCTCGGCGCCGACCGCGAGTCGGCCGACAAGAAGGTCCGGGCGCTGTGGAAGCGGCTGGACGGCAAGCCGCTGAAGGTCGGCGCGCGGGAGCTCACCCAGGGGCTGGCGGTCACCGGCATCGGGGCGGCGATGTACGCCGAGCAGGTCTGGCCGGTGCTGGAGCAGGCACTGGACACCGCGCTCAAGGGTGACGGCCGGCTCCTGCTGGGCCTGGCCGACAGCTACACCGGCCGCAAGCCCGACGGCAGCTACTCGACCCTCATGACCAGCTTCCCGGCCATCAGCTGCGTCGACACCGCCGAGCGGCCCAGCGCCGCGGAGCAGGCCAGGACCGAGGCCGCGGCCCGGAGGATCGCCCCGATGTTCGGCGGCTCCGGTCTGGGCGGCCTCTGCGCGGCCTGGCCGGTCGCCGGCAGCAACGCGGCCAAGAAGGTCGACGCCACCGGCTCGGCCCCGATCGTGGTGGTCGCCACGACCGGTGACCCGGCCACGCCGTACGCGTGGGGGCCGAAGCTGACCAAGCAGCTCAAGACGGCCGTGCTGGTGACGTCCGAGGGTGAGGGCCACGGCGCCTACGGGGTCAACGCCTGCACGACGAAGGTCGCCGACGCCTACCTGATCGACGGCGAGGTCCCCGCCAAGGGAACGGTCTGCGGTTCCTGACCCGGTGCCGAGCGGGGAGGGGGCGCTGCCCGCCGCCCCCTCCCCGGCACCGGGACGGCCCTCGACGGAACGGTGTTAGCGGCCGAGGACTCCGGCCGCTCGCCGGATCTTCGCGCCGCCGTACTCGCCGCGGTCGACGCACAGCGGGCACGGAGGCGTGCCGTGGGCGTCCGGCCGGTACCTCCAGCCGGTCACCTGGTTCACGGGACGGATGCGGCGGATCTCCCCGGCGGCGATCGCGCGGGGGACGAAGACCTCGTAGCCTCGGGGATCGTCGTGTTCGAGGATCAGGGCGGCGGCCTCGGCGCTGGAGACCCGCACGTGTCCCCGCCCGTAGTGTCCCGCGTGGACCGGCTCGTCGTCGGGGATCCGGAAGTCGACGGCGACCACCGTGCGCCGGCCGAAGCGCCTGAGCTCCCGGGTCCACTGGTGCGTGATCTGGTAGGGCGGCACGATCGGCTCGCCTACCGGAAGCATCCCGCACCTCCCGTGATCATCATGGGCACGACGCGCAGCCTACGCGCCGGGCCCATCCGGGCCAACCGCTTTTCCCGCCGGCCCGGACGAGCCCGTGCTCTCGACCGGCTTCGAGCGGATGCGCAACCGTGGAGTCACCCCCGGCGTCCTCTCCGGACCGGCGGAGACCCTGTCGCGACCGCCCGGCTGGGGCGGTGCCCCCGGAAGCTGGTCGCGGCGGACTACGCCGGGCGCCCGCCGCTCACGCCGATCGCGCTGGCCCGGCCCGACGCCGCCGACCTCGTCACGGGCGGCACCGGAGGTCAGCCGGCGCGGCGCAGGGCGTCGGCCAGGCCCGCCAGGCCGACCGGGCCGAGGTCCAGGGCGGCGGTGTGCCAGCGGCGCAGGTCGAAGGCGGCGCCCTGGCGCCGCCTGGCCTCCTCGCGGGCGGCCAGCCAGGCGCGCTCGCCGAGCTTGTAGGACGGGGCCTGGCCCGGCCAGCCGAAGTAGCGGACCACCTCGGCGCGGACCCGGTGCGGCTCGCAGCGGCCGCGGTCGCGCAGCACCTGGCACGCCCGCTCGAAGGTCCACTTCGAGCCGTCGGGGAGCGGCAGGTCCAGGTGCACGCCGATGTCGATGACCACCCGGGCGGCGCGCATCGCCGACCCGCCGAGCATGCCCAGGCGCGTGCCCGGCTCGGTGAACCAGCCCAGCTCGTCGGCGAGCCGCTCGGCGTACAGCGCCCAGCCCTCACCGTGCCCGCTCACCCAGGAGTTCCTGCCGAACCGGGACAGGCTCTCCCCGGCCACCCGCGTCTGGCCGAGCTGCAGGTGGTGGCCGGGCACGCCCTCGTGGAAGACCGTGGTCAGCTCGTTCCAGACGGTGAACCGCCGCTCGGCGCCCACCGGCCACCAGGTGCGGCCCGGCCGGGACAGGTCCTCGCTCGGCGAGGTGTAGTAGGCCGCGCCCGAGGTCGAGTCGAGGGCCAGGGTCACGTCCACCCGGCGCAGCGGCTCGGCGATGTCGAAGTGGGTGCCGTGCAGCCGCTCGATCGCCTCGTCGTGGCGGTCCTGCAGCCAGCCCCGGTAGGCGTCGAGCCCTTCGACGAACCGCGTCTCGTCGAGGATCGCGGTCGCCTCCTCCACCGACGCGCCGGGCCGTACGCGGTCCGCCTCGGCGGCCAGCTCCGCCTCGATCCTGGCCAGCTCCTCCCAGCCCCACCGGTAGGCGTCCACCAGGTCGATGTCGGCGCCCAGGCTCAGCCGGGCGTTCACCGCGTAGCGCTCCGCCCCGGCCGCGTCGGTCTCGGTCGCCCGGGGGGCGTACTCCTCGCGCAGGTAGCGGGCCATCCCGTCGTAGGCGGCGTACGCCGCCGCGGCCCCCTCCTCCAGCGCGGCCCGCGCGGGGCCGTCGCCGTAGGAGTCGACCAGGCCCTTGTGGGTGGCGCCGGAAGCGAACAGCTCCATCTGCACCGCCAGCTCCAGTGCCTGGCGGCGGGGCGCGGCCAGGCCGCGCGCGAGGCCCTCCTCCATGCTCGCCCGCCAGCCGTCCAGCATCCGCGGCATGCCCGCCAGCCGGGCCGCCACGTTCCGCCAGTCGTCCTCGCTCTCGTGGGGCAGCAGGTCGACGCTGTCGCGCAGGTCGGTCAGGGGCCCGAACGGCGCCCGTACGGCTCGCAGCGGCTCGCCGATCTCGTGCCAGGCGAGCTCGGCCTCCAGCCGCTCCCGCAGGTGCGCCGCGGCCCGCACGTCCGCCTCGCCCTCCGGCTCCAGGGCGGCCAGCCTGCCGAGGGTCTCGCCGATCAGGGCGGCCCGGGCGGCGTGCCCGTCGGGGCCGTAGTCGGAGGTGGCGGCGAACTCGACGTCGATCCCGTCCGCCGCGGCGCCGACCGGGTCGAGCGCCGCGGAGCGGGTCACGTACTCGTCGCAGAGGTTGAAGATCGGGCTTGTCATTCCGGCACGATAACCCACCGGGGGGCCGGTGGGCGGCCGGTGATCCGGCAGGTCATCCGGTGGAGCGCGCCGATGCTCCTTCCGCGCGGAGCACACCGGCCCGGCGAGGAATCCGAGCGGCGGACCTCGTCGAGGACTCCCGCGCAGCGGTACGGATACGGGCGTCCGCGAAAGAAGTCATGACCGCCCGAAAACCACACTGTGAATCTTCTCACAGCGCTCGGCCCGGTCCGATCTTTCTCCCGAAGAAGAACCTCAGGCAGGCCCCGTCACGCTCCGCCGTATCTTTGTCACAATCAATCCGCTGCAAGATTTCAGAAATCTTCCACAATCTCTTGCACAGCGTGGGAGGCGTGAGAAGAATCCAGGGTCGCAAGGAGCTCCGCGCGCCCCGGGGACGCCGACGCCGCAGCAACGGCGTCCCCGGCTGTTCTCATCCGCCAAGAGCAAGGAGAAACCGCGGTGTCACCACACCCGATGGAAAAGTCCCCGGTCAGGCGCGTCCGGCAGGTGCTCCTGTTGGTGGCGGCCTTCGCCGCCGCGCTGGCGACCACGGCGGTTCCGGCCGGCGCCACCGGCACGGTCACGGTCACCTTCACCGCCGAAGCGGCCACCTACCTGGGCCAGAGCGTCTACGTCGTCGGCAGCGCCCCTGAGCTCGGCGCCTGGAACCCCGCCCGCGCCGTGGCGCTGAGCTCGGCGGACCACCCCCGCTGGCGGGCCGCCGTCGCCCTGCCGGGCGACACGGTCGTGCAGTACAAGTACATCAAGAAGCACCCTTCCGGTGCCGTGACGTGGGAATCCACCCCCAACCGGGCCTTCGTCACGCCTTCGGCGGGCGCGGCCGCCCGCGACGACGTGTGGGACCGGGGCACGCCCGGGCGGGTCGCGGTCTCCTTCAACGTGGAGGCCGGCACCGCCTTCGGGCAGAACGTCCACGTCGTCGGCGATCTGCCCGAGCTGGGTGGCTGGGATCCCGCCAAGGCCCTGAAGCTGTCCTCGCGCGACTACCCCGTATGGCGCGAGGCGCTGCTCCTACCGCCGAACACCCCCGTCGCCTTCAAGTACGTCAAGAAGAACGCCGACGGCTCGGTGACCTGGGAGTCCGGCCAGAACCGGACGTTCGCCACTCCTCCGACCGGCACCGCGAGCAGGAACGACTCCTGGCAGCAGTGACGGGCTGATCGGCCGGCCGTGCCCGCCCAGCCGGCGGGCCGCCGCACGGCCGCACCCGCCGCCCCTGGTCCTCCGGCCCGCCCCGGGCCGGAGGACCAGGGGCGGGCCCCACCGCCCGCCGCTCCATCCAGCGGGGAGGGGAGAGCTCGGCGCTCCCTCCGGCGAGGAAGGACGGGCCCGGCCTTCCCTGAAGCACGTGAAGGCCGCGCCCCTGACGTGGGGCCTCGCGCCGCACCCCTTCTGAAAGATTTTGCAAGAATTCCGCAAACCATGCGGGCTCTGTTCACCACGAGCCCCGGCTCACGATGGAGAAGCACATGAGATGCCGCCGCTGAGCTGGCACTCCGGCCGGCCGTGCGCCAACAGGGCCGCCGGCCTGTGGGAGTGCACCGTCACCGGCATACCCGACGGGCGGCGTTTCGAGTACAAGGTGCTGGTCAACGACGACATCTGGTCCACCGGACCCAACCACGTCGGCGTCGGTGGCCGGACCCGCCACGTCCGTCCCGTCTTCTGATCGTTGCGGAGATTCATCTGCGGGACCGGGAAAAAAATTCGGGCGGCGATGTCGAGAATCCGCACCCGGCTCCGTCCCCGGGGTGAACGCGACCAGAATGGGTCGCACGAGCACCGAGGAGAAACACGATGGCCAAGTACCTGCTGCTCAAGCACTACCGTGGCGCCCCGGCCGCGGTCAACGACGTGCCCATGGACCAGTGGACGCCGGAGGAGATCTCGGCCCACGTGCAGTACATGCACGACTTCGCGGCCCGGCTCGAGAAGACCGGCGAGTTCGTCGACGGTCAGGCGCTCGCCCCCGAGGGGGTGTTCGTCCGATACGACGGCGAGGGCCGCCCGCCGGTCACCGACGGCCCGTTCGCCGAGACCAAGGACCTCATCGCCGGCTGGATGGTGATCGACGTCGACAGCCACGAGCGCGCCATCGAGCTGGCCGGAGAGCTGTCGGCCGCCCCCGGGGCGGGCGGGAAGCCCATCCACGAGTGGCTCGAGGTGCGCCCGTTCCTGACCGCGCCGCCCACCATCACGGAGTGACCGCTCCGATGGACGAGCTCCTGCTCCGGAGCCTCACGCCGAGCGTGCTCGGAATCCTCGTCCGCCGCGGAGCCGACTTCGCGGCGGCCGAGGACGCCGTGCAGGACGCGCTCGTCGAGGCGGTCCGCGTCTGGCCGGCCGGCCCGCCGCACGACCCGAAGGGCTGGCTGGTGACCGCGGCCTGGCGCAAGTTCCTCGACGCGACCCGCGCGGACACCGCCCGCCGCCGGCGTGAGGACCTCGTCAACGAGGAGCCCGCGCCCGGGCCCGCGCCCGCGGTGGACGACACGCTCCGGCTCTACTTCCTGTGCGCCCACCCGTCGCTGACGCCGTCGTCCGCGGTCGCGCTCACACTGCGCGCCGTCGGCGGGCTGACCACGCGCCAGATCGCCCAGGCCTACCTGGTGCCCGAGGCCACCATGGCGCAGCGCATCAGCCGGGCCAAGCGCACCGTCTCCGGCGTGCGGTTCGACCGGCCCGGCGACGTCGCCACCGTGCTGCGCGTCCTCTACCTCGTCTTCAACGAAGGCTACTCCGGCGACATCGACCTCGCCGCCGAGGCCATCCGGCTCACCCGGCAGCTCGCGGCCGTGATCGACCATCCCGAGGTGGCGGGACTGCTCGCCCTGATGCTGCTGCACCACGCCCGGCGTGCCGCCCGGACCGCGCCGGACGGCAGCCTGGTGCCGCTCGCCGAGCAGGACCGCGGCCGGTGGGACACCACGTTGATCGCCGAGGGCGTCGAGATCCTGCAGACGGCCCTCGCCCGCGACCGGCTGGGCGAGTTCCAGGCCCAGGCGGCCATCGCGGCGCTCCACGCCGACGCGCCCACCGCCGAGGAGACCGACTGGGTGCAGATCGTCGAGTGGTACGACGAGCTCGTGCGCCTGACCGGCAGCCCGGTCGTCCGGCTCAACCGCGCGGTGGCCGTCGGCGAGGCCGACGGACCGCGCGCCGGCCTGGCGGCGCTCGCGGCGCTGGACGACTCGCTGCCCCGCCACGCCGCGGTGGCGGCGTACCTCCATGAGCGCGACGGTGACCTGGCGACGGCGGCACGGCTGTACGCCGAGGCGGCCCGGAAGGCGCCTGACCTCGCCGAGCGCGACCATCTGACGCGCCAGGCCGCCCGGCTCAACTCCCGGCTCAGGACCCGCCGGTGACATCGCCTGTCATCGCGGATGCGGTGTGCCCCGATGCCTGCCCTCGATGTGCCCTCATCCGGGCCCCTTGAGAGGCGAGCAGTCGCTTCTCACCGTTTTCCGCGCATCCACGGAGCGGCGATGGAGCAGAGCGGGAGGCCGCGCCATGGCCGGACACCGGACGGTGGCGTCGGCGAGCGTGCCGCGCCAGTACGTCTCCTCCATCACCGGGTTGATCGCGGCGAAGAGCAACCATGGGGCGATCAGCGTGGCATGCGCGGCGACGAGGTCGAGATGCAGCAGCAGGCAGGATGCCGGCGATCGGCAGGGATCCGAGCGCAAGGGCGGCGGGGAAGGCGGACGAGTCGGCCTGTAGGCCGGGTTCTGTCCTTCACGGATGTGAAGGGGCGACCATCCATCTAGGACCGGCGTTGCCGCCGGCCTCGAGCGGTCTACCCGCGCGGCTCGGACGGGCAGCCCTCGAACGCCGCGCGCGGGACGCTCCGAGGAGCGTCCCTTCTTGACCTTGCTCCGGGTGGGGTTTACCGAGCCGCCCACGTCACCGTGGGCGCTGGTGGTCTCTTACACCACCGTTTCACCCTTACCGCCCTCTCGCGAGGGAGGCGGTCTGCTTTCTGTGGCACTGTCCCGCGGGTCGCCCCGGGTCGGCGTTACCGACCACCCTGCCCTGTGGAGCCCGGACCTTCCTCGGCGGGCCCCCGGAAGGGCCCGACGCGGCCGCCCGGCCGGCTCGTCCGCCGTGCCGTACAGCTTATCCGCTCCCGGGCGATCTCCGTCCGGGAGCAGGCCCGTCCCCGCCTCCGGCACGCACCGGCCGGGCGATACGGACAAGACAGTGAGGGGGCCTGTGGCCAGGCTCCTATGAGGTCACGCGCCGCGTCCGGTGAGTGCAGACGAACGCCTCCCGGACGGGGCCGGCAGATCGCGTTGAAGACACCGTGGTCAGTCAGGGCAAGAGCCGGGCTCCACCGGGAGGCGTTCACCTCCATCCTCACTGTCAGCGCAGGTGCGCGGTGTCGTTGAACGCCTTCACCACGGCCGGGCCGTCGGCGTAGTACTCGATCAGCGAGATGCAGGCCAGGTCGAGGTGCATGCGGTACAGCGCGGCGGGCGGGGCCGTCAGCGCGAGCCGGAGCAGCGTCTTGATCGGCGTCACGTGGGAGACGGCGAGGACCGTCCGGCCCTCGTGGCGCCCGACGATCCGGTCCCTGGCCGCCTCGACCCGCCGGGCCGCCGCCTCGAAGCTCTCCCCTCCCGGCGGCGCGACGGACGGGTCCGCCAGCCACGCGGCCAGCTCGTCCGGCCAGCGGCGCTGGATCTCGGTGAACGTGCAGCCCTCCCAGTGGCCGAAGTCGACCTCGCGCAGGCCGTCCTCGACGACCACGTCCAGGCCGGTCCGGGCGGCGACGGCCTCGGCGGTGGCCCGGGCCCGCTTCAGCGGCGAGCTGACGATCACCTCGATCCCGTACGGCTCGCCCGCCAGCCTCTCCGCCGCGGCCGCCGCCTGGGCGAGGCCCTCGGCGGTGAGCTCGGGGTCGCCGAGACCGGAGAACCGGCGCTCGACGGAGAGCGGGGTCTGGCCGTGGCGGAGCAGGACCAGGGTGGTGGCCGTGGACGTGGGGGGCCGCCAGCCGGTGCCCGCGCCCGCCCGCCCCACCGCCTCGGCCGGGGCCTCGGAGATGTCCGTCGAGTCGAACAGGGAGCCCTGCTCGGGGGCCCCGGCGGACGGGGCCCGGGCGGGGGCGCCGTGCGCGGCGGCCCGCTGCGCGGGAGCCGTCGCGGAACGGCCCGGGTCCGCGGAGGCGGCCGCTGCCGGACCGGCCGGGCCTTCCCCGGCGGCCGCGACCTGGCCCCCCACGGCCGTGGCGCGGTCTCCTGCGGCGGAGGCGGTCGCCCGCCAGGGCAGGCCCTTGGCGGCGGCGTCCATGGCCTCGTTGGCCAGGCGGTCGGCGTCGGCGTTCCGCTCGCGCGGGATCCACGTCCAGGAGGTGACCCTCAGGCGCCGGGCCAGCTGCCCCGCCTCCAGCGCGAGGGACCGCAGCGCCTCGTTCTTGATCTTCCATCGGCCGGCCATCTGCTCGATGACCAGCTTGGAGTCCATCCGCACCTCGACCGCCGCGCCGTCCCCGGCCACATCCAGCAGGGCCCGCAGGCCCGCGATCAGCCCGCGGTACTCGGCGACGTTGTTGGTCGCGGTGCCGATCGCCGCGGCGTCCTCGGCGAGGATCAGGCCGTCGGCGGCGTCCTTGACCACGGCGCCGTACCCGGCGGGCCCGGGGTTGCCCCGGGACCCGCCGTCGGCCTCGACGACGTAGGAGGCCGCGCGCGAGGTCACCCGGGAGGTCACAGCCCCGACTCGGGCGTGCGGACCAGGATGCGGCGGCACTCCTCGCAGCGGACCACCTCGTCGTGCGGGGCGGTCTTGATCCGGTTGAGGTCGGCGATGGACAGGCTCGTGCGGCAGCCCAGGCAGCGGCCGCCCTGGAGCATCGCGGCGCCGATGCCGAACTGCTCGCGGAGCTTCTCGTAGAGGCCGAGCAGGTCGGCGGGGATGTCACCGGCGACGGCCGAGCGCTTGGCCCTGACCTCGGCGAGCTCCTTGTCGATCTCGGCGAAGGCGGCGTCCCTGCGGTCCTCGGCGGCGCCCCGGGCGGCGGCGAGCTCGTCGCGCTCGGCGGCCAGCTTGACCACCTGGGCGTCGGCGGCCTCCCGCCGCTCCATGATCTCCAGCACGACCTCCTCCAGGTCGCCCTGGCGGCGGGTCAGCGAGACGATCTCCGACTGGAGGTTGGCCAGGTCCTTGGGCGAGGAGACCTGCCCGGAGTCGAGCCGCTTCTGGTCGCGCTCGACGCGGACCCGGACGGCGTCGACGTCGGACTCGGCCTTGGCCTGCTCCCTGGCGAGGTCTCCCGCCTCCGTCTCGGCCGCGATCACCTGGGTCGCCAGCCGGGCCACGCGGGCGGCGAGCTCGTCGATCTCGGCCAGCTCCGGCAGCGTGCGGCGGCGGTGGGTCAGCCGGTCGACGGCGGAATCGATCTCGGCCAGGTCGAGCAGGCGCTTCTGGTCTGCCGGGGCTGCTTTCACGTTGATTCCTCACCCTGTGCTGTTGTGATCCATGCGTCCGTGACCGTCTCGGAGACACGCGCCTCAACATTAATCCCCTTCGCCGCCAGACCGGACGTCAGCAGGCGTGCCGCGTCGGCCAGCCAGGGCCACTCGGTGGCCCAGTGGGCGGCGTCGACGAGGGCGGGGCCGCCGCCGTGGCGGGAGGCCTCGGCGAACTCGCTCGCCGGGTGGTGGCGGAGGTCCGCGGTGAGGAAGACGTCGACGCCGGCGGCGCGGGCCGCGGCGAGCAGGGAGTCGCCCGCTCCCCCGCTCACCGCGACCCGGCGCACCTGGCGGTCGGGGTCTCCGGTGACGCGCAGGCCGCCGGCCGTGCGGGGCAGGCCGCGGGCGGCCTGCCGTACGAAGGCGCGCAGGGGCACCGGATCCGGCAGGGAGCCGATGCGGCCGAGCCCGCGCCGGGGGTCGTCCGCGGCGGGGCTCAGCGGGACCAGCGGCCCGGTCAGGCCGACCGCGCGGGCCAGGGCGTCGGAGACGCCGGGGTCGGCGACGTCGGCGTTGGTGTGCGCGGTGTAGAGCGCGATGTCGTTCTTGATCAGGGTGTGGACGAGGCGGCCCTTGAACGTGGTGGCCGCGACGCTCGTGGTGCCGCGCAGGTAGAGCGGGTGGTGCGTCACGATCAGGTCGGCGCCCCAGGCCAGGGCCTCCTCGGCGACGGCGGCGACCGGGTCCACCGCGAACAGGATCCTGCGGACCGGCTGGGCGGGGTCGCCGCAGACGAGCCCGACCGCGTCCCAGGACTCCGCCCACGCGGGGTCGTAGCGGGATTCGATCTCGGTGACGATGTCGGTGAGCGTGGACACGTGCGCAGACTATCGGCCCGCCGCGGGGCGCGAGGAACCCCGCGCCGCCGGTGCCGCGGGGCTGCCGCCGGTGCCGCGGGGCCGGTAGCGTCGGGGCCGCAACCCACTCGCGAGGAGGTACCCGTCCGTGTCCGCCGACCTCCCCACCGGCCCGCACCGTGGCCTGCACGACGGCGCCGTGGTGGCCGACGCCCACAACGACCTGCTGATGGCCGTGGCGGCCCGGCCGCCGCACCGGTGGGCGCCGTTCTTCCGCGAGCGCTGGCTGCCCCAGCTCCGCGAGGGCGGGGTGGACCTGCAGGTGCTGCCGGTCTTCGTCGACGAGCGGTACCGGCCCGAGGGCGCGCTCCGGCAGACCCTGCGCATGATCGAGTGCGCGCACGTGCTCGCCGAGGGCAACGCCGACGCGGTGCGGCTCTGCACGGACGGCGCCCAGATCGACGAGGCGCTCGCCGACGGCAGGATCGCCCTGGTCCTGGCGCTGGAGAGCATGCCGGGCCTGGACGCGGACGTCGAGCTGCTGCCCACGCTGCACCGGCTGGGCGTGCGGGTCGCCTCGATCGCCCACTGGGGCCGTACGGCGCTGGCCGACGGCAGCGGTGAGGACGCCACCGGGAGCAGGCTGACGGCGGCGGGCGTCGAGGCCGTCCGGGAGATGGAGCGCCTGGGCGTGGTCTTCGACGTCTCGCACCTGGGCGCCTCGGGTGTGGAGCACGTGCTGGAGCTGGCCACCCGGCCGGTGATGGCGACCCACTCGTCGGCCCGCGCGCTCCGCGACCACCACCGCAACCTCACCGACGAGCAGATCCGCGGCGTCGCCGCGACCGGCGGCGTGGTGTGCGTGAACTTCCTTCCGGCGTTCCTGTCGGAGGATCCCGCCGAGTACACCGCGGACCGCCTGGTGGACCACATCGCGCACGTGGCGGGCGTCGCCGGGATCGACCACGTGGGCCTGGGCCCGGACTTCATCCGCGAGGTGCTGTACGACACCACGCCGCCGTGCTGCGAACCCGACTTCGGCGGGCTCGACGTGATGGCGGCCGTGCCCGGCCTGGACGGGCCCGCCGGCCTGCCGCTGGTGACCGAGGCGCTGGACAAGCACGGCTTCGCCGAGGAGGAGATCGTCAAGATCCTCGGAGAGAACGTCCTGCGCCTGTTCCGCGCGGAGCTGGGCCGGCCGGCCTGAGCGCCGGGGGTCGCGGGGGGACGCCCTTGCGGCCGGACCGGTCGCGGGGCCGTCTCAGCCGCTCCAGACGCCGGTGGCCGCGGCGGCCTTCGCGTAGTCGGCGAAGTCGCGGGGCGGGCGGCCCAGGGCGCGCTGGACGCCGTCCCCCAGCCAGGCGTTGCGGCCGTCCAGGATCTCCGCGAACATCCCGGCCAGCACCTCCGCCTCCCCGGCCGGCACGCCGTACTCCGCCAGCATGGCCGCGTACCCGTCGGCGGAGACGGACACGTAGCGGACCTCCCGTCCGGCGGCCCGGGAGATCTCCGCGGCCGCCTCGGCGAAGGTCAGCAACCGGGGACCGGTCACCTCGTAGACCTCGCCCGCGTGCCCGGGCCCGGTGAGCGCGGCGACCGCGACGTCCGCGACGTCCCCGGCGTCGACGAACGGCTCGGCGACGTCCCCGGCCGGGAGCGCGACCGTGCCGCCGAGCACCGGCTCCAGCAGGTGGCCCTCGTCGAAGTTCTGGAAGAACCAGCTCGCGCGCACGATCGTCCACTCGGCGCCGGAGTCCCGCACCGCGTCCTCGCTGCGCCGGGCCTCCTCCTCACCCCTGCCGGACAGCAGGACCAGACGGCGGACGCCGGCGGCCGCGGCCCGCGCGGCCAGCCCGCCGACGGCCTCGGCGGCTCCGGGGACCGCCAGGTCGGGGTGGTAGGCGATGTAGACGGCCGCCACGTCCCGCAGTGCGGACTCCCAGGTCTCCGGGTCGGCCCAGTCGAACGGCGGGTCCCCCTTCCGGGAGCCGATCCGCACCGGCAGGCCGCGGGCCCGCAGTCCCGCGGCCACCCGCCTGCCGGTCTTGCCGGTGCCGCCCACCACCAACGTCGTCTTCTCGATCATGGGACCAGTCAACCCGGCGCGGCCGGGACGCGGCCATGGCCGGGAGTCTCACCTCCATGCGCGTGCGTCCACCCCGACCCGCGCCGGTCCAGCCGCCCCGCACCGGGAGGCGCCCGCCCGCGCCGGGGAGGGCGCGCGTGCCGTACGGCGTGCCGGGCCGGTCAGTCCGCGGCGCCCGCCGCCAGGTACTCCTCCCGGACCCTGGAGCGGGAGAGCTTCCCCGTGGGGGTGCGGGGCAGCTCGTCGCGGAACTCGATCACCCGGGGGTGCTTGAACCGGGCCAGGCGCGGGCCGAGGTGCTCCAGCAGCTCCTCCGTGCCCGGCCGGGAGCCCGGCATCGGCTGGACGAGCGCGACCACGCGGTGGCCCCACTCCTCGTCCGGCACGCCGATCACCGCGGCGTCGGCGACCGCCGGGTGCTCCAGGAGGGCCGCCTCGACCTCGGCGGGGTAGATGTTCACCCCGCCGGAGACGATCAGGTCGGTACGGCGGTCGCACAGGTACAGGAAGCCCTCGGCGTCCATGAAGCCGATGTCGCCGGGCGCGTACCAGTCGTCCCGCATGCTGGCCGCGGTCTTGGCGGGGTCCTTGCGGTACTCGAACCGGTTCGTCGCCGACCGGACGTGGATGAGGCCGGGCTCGCCGGGCGGGAGCTCCTCGCCGTCCTCGCCGAGGATCCTCGCCTCGAACGTCGGGGCCGGGCGGCCGACGGTGCCGGGGTGGGCCAGCCAGTCGTGCGGTTTGACGGCGAAGGCGATGGTGGACTCGGTGGAGCCGTAGTACTCGTACAGGACGGGGCCCCACCACTCCATGATCTGCTTCTTGACCGCGACCGGGCAGGCGGCGCCGGTGTGGATCACCTGCCGGAGCGAGGAGACGTCGTACTTCTCGCGGACCCCGGGCGGCAGGCGGAGCATCCGGTGGAACATCGTCGGCACCATCATCGCGTTGGTGACGCGGTACCGCTCGATCAGCTCCAGCACGGTCACCGGCTCGAACCTCGGCGCGATCACCAGGGTGTGCCCCAGGTGCAGGGCGAACATGGTGTGCGCGCACGGCGAGGAGTGGTACATCGGCGAGGTGACCAGGTGGACGGCGTCGCCCGGCTCGAGGTCGCACACCTCGCCGAGGAACCAGGTGTACAGGGCGACGGTCTGCTCCGGCTCGGCATCGGACAGCGGCCGCTGCACCCCCTTGGGGAAGCCGGTGGTGCCGGAGGTGTACCACATGACCGAGCCCGCGGTCCGGTCGGCGGGCTCGGTCTCCGGCTGCCCGTCCGCCAGCGCGGCGGCCCCGCCGGTCCGCGGGGTCACCGTGACCGCGGCCTCGCTGTCGGCCAGGATGTAGTCGATCTCGCTGCCGGTCAGGTGCCAGTTGATCGGGACGTAGTACATCCCGACCTGGCCGGTGGCCATGAGCATGACCACCTGGTCGATCCCGTTGGGCAGCACGCCGGCGACCACGTCGCCCCGGCCCAGCCCGCGTGCCCGCAGGCCGTGCGCGACCTGGTTGACCCGGGCGAGCAGCTCGCCGTAGGTGGTCACGGCGCCGTCGGTGTCGATCACCGCCCTGCGGCCGGGGTCGGCCTGGGCGATGCGGTAGAAGCCGGGCAGGGCGCTGATGTCGGCCATGGGGTCCCTTCCTCTGCGGCGCGGCTCGGCGGGGCACCGGGCGCCGGTGCTACAGCTCCAGCAGGTCGGCGAGGCGGGCGCGGTGGGCCCGGGGCGGGCCGAGGAGCACCTCGTCCGCCTTGGCGCGCTTGTAGTACAGGTGCGCGTCGTGCTCCCAGGTGAAACCGATGCCGCCGTGCAGCAGGAGGCTGCCGGAGGCGACCTCGAAGCAGGCGCGGCCCAGGTAGGCCTGCGCCAGCGCGGCGGCCCCGGGCAGCTCGTCCGGGGCCTCGTCGGCGGCCCAGGCCGCGTAGCGGACGATCGACTCGGCCT
The DNA here is from genome assembly GCF_039534085.1 of Planomonospora alba. Taxonomy (NCBI): domain Bacteria; kingdom Bacillati; phylum Actinomycetota; class Actinomycetes; order Streptosporangiales; family Streptosporangiaceae; genus Planomonospora; species Planomonospora alba. Next base: position 6,272 of record NZ_BAAAUT010000012.1, on the reverse strand, counting down.
GCTCCAGGGTGCAGTGCATGTCGGCGAGCTTGTGTTTGACGCCCTGGTAGGAGCCGATGAGCCGGTTGAAGGCGACCCGGACCTTGCTGTAGGCGACGATCGCCTCCAGCGAGGCCCGCAGCACGCCGAGCTGCTCGGCCGCCACCGCGACCGCGAACAGGTCGCGGGCGCGGGCGACGCCCTCGGCCGAGGCCGCCACGACCTCGCCCCCGGGCTCCACCAGGGCCTGCCTGCGGGTCGGGTCGAGGGTCCGCAGCGGGCGCCGGTCGCCGCCGGTGCGGGCGAGCACCCTGTCCCCGCCGTCCCCGCCGATGCTGAGCACCACGTCGGCCTCGGCTCCGCACAGCGCCCGGTTCCCGTCGAGGACCACGGTCGCGACGGTCGTCCCGGCGGCGATGCCGGCCAGCAGGTCCTTCTCGCCGGTCTCGGTGAGCAGGATCGCGGCCAGCGTGGTGGCGAGGAACGGTCCTGGCAGCAGCGCCGCGCCGGTCTCCTCCAGCACGACCGCCAGCTCGCCGTACCCGGCTCCGGACCCGCCGTGCTCCTCGGGCACGATCAGGCCGGTGAGGCCGAGCTCGCCGGCCATGCGCCGGTGGACGGCCGGGTCGTAGCCCCGCTCCGACTCCGCCGCCCGCCGTACGGCGGGCGGCGGCGAGGCGGAGGCGAGGAAGGAGCGGACGGTCTCGCGCAGCTCTCGCTGCTCGGGGGTGAGCACGAGTCTCATCGGGCGTCCTCTCCGCTCGTCCTGAGGTCCTTGAACGGCACGTTCTTGTCCGTGCGCGGTTCCGGGGGCAGGTTCAGCACGCGCTCGCCGACGATGTTGCGCATGATCTCGTTGGTGCCGCCGCCGAGGGCCATGGCGGGGGCGAGGGACAGGGCGTGGGCCAGGCGTCCGCCGGCGTCGTCGTCCTCGTCCCAGGAGACCGCCTCGGGGCCGGCCAGCGAGGTGGCGAGGTCGGCCTGGAACACGGTCAGCTCGGCCAGCAGCAGCTTGGCGGCGCTGCCCCGGGCGCCGGGGAACAGGCCCGCCCTGGTCTCCTGGGCGAGCCGCTGGTTGAACAGGGCCAGGGCGCGGGAGCGGATGTGGAGCTCGACGAGCCGGTCGCGGACCACGGGGTCGGTGGTGTCGGCGGTCCGGCGCAGCGCCTCGAAGGCCGCGGGGTCGTCCTTCCGGCCGCCCATGCCGACCCCGCCGGCGATCGACAGGCGCTCGTGGAGGAGGGTGGTGACGGCGCAGTTCCAGCCGTCGCCGACGCGGCCGACGACGTTCTCGGCGGGGATGTGCACGCCGTCGAAGAAGATCTCGTTGAAGTGGGCGCGGCCGGTCATGTCGCGCAGCGGCCGGACGGTGACGCCGGGGGCGCGCATGTCCACGATGAACATCGTCAGGCCCTTGTGCTTGGGCACGTCCGCGTCGGTGCGGGCGAGCAGCAGGCCCCGGTCGGCGTGCTGGGCGACGGAGGTCCAGACCTTCTGCCCGTCGACCACCCAGCCGCCGTCGGTCTCCACGGCCCGGGTCTGCAGGGCGGCGACGTCGCTGCCGGCGGCGGGCTCGGAGAAGAGCTGGCACCAGATCTCCTCGCCGCGCAGCAGCGGCCGGATGAAGCGGCGGCGCTGGGAGTCGGTGCCCAGGTCCACGAGGGTCGGCCCGCACATGCCCAGGCCGATGGAGAAGACGTAGGTCGGCAGGGTGTAGGCGGCGGCCTCGGCGGCGAAGGCGCGCTCCTCCGCCTGGGTGAGCCCCTGGCCGCCCCACTCCTTGGGCCAGGTGATGCCCGAGTAGCCCGCGTCGTACAGCTTCGCCATGAACGCCTTGGCGGCGGCGACCCCGTCGGCCCCGGGGTTCCCTCCGCCGGTGTCCTCGGCGGTCCGCGGGGCGTTGGCCTCCAGCCACTCCCTCGCCTGCCGCCGGTACTCCTCAAGATCCATGAACACTCCAATCAGTGCTCACTTACTCTAACGAGCGGCGGTGCGGCCGTACAGAGCATTGCTCCACAACCGGACCTGGAAGTGATCTTTGCCCCTTCTTGGCCATGTATTGCCAGGTAACGGCAATTAATCCGCCTAGTGCGATCGTCTGGTCTCGGGGGGAAGGTTGGTGTGATCACACGGTACTCGTGGTCCGTCCGCACCCGGCTGACCCTGATCGCCGTCGTCACGGCCGTACTGTCCGACGTCATCATCACGGCGACCGTCATGATCTTCGTCCGCGGGCTGGTGGAGGCCTACCGGCCCGGCGCCGCGGTCCCCTGGTACGTCCACCCGGGGCTGTTCGCCTTCCTCGTCGTCACCTCCCTGCTCACCGCCACACTGTCCGGGATCGGCGCCTACCACGCGGTGACCGAGGCGCTGACCCCGGTGAACGCGATCACGGGCAAGCTGGCGGAGATCACCGCGACCGACGTGGGCCGCCGCGTCCCGGTGCCGAGGGCGCAGGACGAGATCAGGCAGCTCGCCGAGACGATCAACGAGACCCTCGACCGACTGGAGGAGGCGGTCGAGCAGCAGCGCAGGTTCGCCGCCGACGCCTCCCACGACCTGCGCAGCCCGCTGACCGCCATGCGCACCCAGGTGGAGGAAGCGCTGCAGTATCCCGAGGACGTCGACTGGACCCCCAAGGCCGAGGCGATGCTCGCCAGCCTGGACCGGCTCCAGTCGATCGTCTCCGACCTGCTGATGCTCGCCAGGCTCGACTCCGGCACGCCCGCCTCCAAGGAGCTCCTCGACCTGGGGGAGCTGGTCGGCCGCGAGCTGGACCGCCGGCCGCCCGGCCGGGCCGCGCTGATCCGGAAGCTGGAGCCGGGCGTGACGGTCGTCGGCGACCCGCTCCGGCTGGCCCGGCTGCTGACCAACCTGGTGGACAACGCCGAACGGCACGCCGCCTCCACGGTGACCGTGACCGTGACCGCGAGCGCGGGCGCAGGCCCCGGGAGAGGCCCGGCGGGAGGGGCCGCCGTGCTGGAGGTGCTCGACGACGGCGCCGGGATCGCCCCCGAGCAGCGCGAGCTGGTCTTCCGACGGTTCACCCGGCTGGACGCCGCCCGCAGCAGGGACGCCGGGGGCACCGGCCTGGGCCTGTCCATCGCCAGAGAGATCGCCGAGGGGCACGGCGGCACCCTGCGGATCGAGGACAGCCCGAGGGGCGCGCGCTTCGTGCTGCGCATCCCGCTGGCCCGCCCGTGACCGGCCCGCCTCCGCCCCGGGGGCCGCCCGGGGCCCCGCACGCCGCGCCCCGGCCGCCCGGCGCCCCTCTCCCGGCCGGCCGCCGCGCGGGCTGCACCACCAGGAGCATCGCCGCGGCGATCAGCCCGCCCCCGACCAGCACGCTCCAGGTGAGCGGCTCGCCGTACACGGCGGCGGCCAGGGCGGTCACCCAGAGGGGCTGCGACGACAGGATCACCGCGGCGGGCACCGGCGGGACGTGGGCCTGGCCGAAGGAGCGGGCCAGGAAGCCGAGCGCGCAGGCCACGACCGACAGGTGGCCGAGGACCGCCCAGTCGCCGGGGGTCGCGGGCGGGGTCAGCCCGTCCGGCACGGCGAGCACGCCCGTCATCACCGCGATCACGCCGAGCTGGATCACCGCGACCGCGTAGGCGTCCTGCCGCGCCCGGCCGGAGGCGCCGAGCACCAGCGTGTGGGCGGAGTACAGCACCGCGGAGAGCAGGGTGAGGGCCAGCGCGAGCGGGTGGACGCCGTCCCCCTCGGCCCCGCGCAGGAGCGTGAAGGAGACCAGCGCCCCCGCCGCCAGGGCCACCGCCGCCCAGGTCCGCCCGGTCAGCCGGGTGCCGAGCACCGCCAGCCCGAGCAGCGGGGTGATCACCACGTAGGAGCCGACCGTGAACCCCGAGACCGGCGAGGGCAGGTCGTGCAGCGCCACCGCCTGGGCGGTCTGCCCCACTCCGAACAGCAGGCCGAGCAGGATCCCGGTGGGCCAGGTGCCCTCCGGCAGCCCGCGCAGGCAGCGGGGGCGCAGCGCGAGCAGGACCAGTGTGGCGATGCCGTACCGCTCGGCGAGCAGGTCGGCCACCGGGACGCGGTCGATGAGGTCCTTCATCAACGGGAAGGCCGACCCCCAGGCCGCGCTGACGAACATCAGGAGCAGTGCGCCCAGGAGGGGCCGGGACGCGGACGGTGCCATACGGGAAGGGTGGCATCACCCGCAGCGACGGCGGGGTGACGGTGCGGGTCGGGGGGTGAGCTGAATACAACCCGGGTGGAAGGACCCCCTTCCCCCGGGCGAGACAGGCCACTCCGGCGGGCGATCGCGCCCCTCCTGTTCTGAAAGACCTCAGTTTTCCGGTCTTTCCGCGCTATTGGATTCTTCGTACAATTAGCGCCGGGAGACCCGAGAGGAGTGCGCATGGCACCGACCCCGAGCACCACCGCGGACCGGCAGGGCGACCGGGCGGTCGCGGACAGGCGGGCCTACGAGGCCGTCATCGAGCGCCTCTCCAAGGCCTCGGTCGACAAGCACTGGGAGCCGTACGTCGACATCCCCTGGGACGACGAGGACTTCCTCGTCCGCCAGGACGACCCCCGCTGGGAGCTGCCCGAGGTCGACCGGCTGGGCGGCCACCCGTGGTACCGCGCCCAGCCGCCCGAGGTCCGGGCGAGGATCGGCCTGTGGCGGGTGGCGACCGCCATGAAGATCGGCCTGCAGTTCGAGAACCTCCTCAAACGCGGCCTGCTCAACTACGCCTACCGGCTGCCCAACGGCTCCCCCGAGTTCCGCTACGTCTACCACGAGACGATCGAGGAGGGGCATCACGGGATGATGTTCCAGGAGTTCGTCAACCGCACGAAGCTCCCGATCAAGGGGATGCCCGGCCCGCTGAGCCTGATCGCCCAGGTGACCCCGTGGATCCCGCTGATCTCGACCGAGCTGTTCTTCGTCTTCGTGCTCGGCGGCGAGGACCCGATCGACCACGTGCAGCGCACGGCGCTGAGGGAGGGGCAGATCAAGCACCCGCTGGAGGAGACCATCATGCGGATCCACATCGCCGAGGAGGCCCGGCACATCTCCTTCGCCCGGCACTACCTGCGCCGCCGGGTCCCGGCGATGCCCCGCCCCCTGCGCTTCCTGCTCGGCGTGCTCTCCCCGCTCGTCCTCGGCACCATGGCGCGGATCATGCTCTCGCCGCCCGGATCCATGATCAGGGCCTTCCGCATCCCGGACCACGTGGTCAAGGAGGTCTACACCGACGACCCCGGCACCGCGCAGCAGATCCGCGACTCGGTGCGCCGGACCCGCGAGCTCTGCGCCGAGCTGGGCATGATGAACCGGGTCCAGCGCGCGGTCTGGAAGGCCATGGGCGTCTACGACGAGCCGGGGAGGGCGGCGGGATGAGCGGACGGACCGGAGGGGAGGCCGGGACGGCCCCCGCGGGCGGGACCGGCGGAGGCACCGGGACGGGCCCCGCGGGCGGGACCGGCGGGCGCGCCGCCCCGCGTCCCGCGCCCGGGCGCAGGACCGCGATCGTGACGGGAGGCGCCTCCGGCATCGGCCGGGCGGTCTGCCGGGAGCTCGCCCGGCGCGGCGCCCACGTCGTGGTCGCCGACGTCGACGGGGCCGGGGCGGAGCGCGCCGCCAAGGAGCTCGGCTGCGCGAGCGCGGAGCTGGACGTCACCGACGCGCGGGCCGTGGGGGACCTCGTCGGTCGGGTGCGGCGCGAGCACGGCCGGCTGGACTTCATGTTCAACAACGCGGGCATCGCGGTCGGCGGCACCACCGACGAGCTCACCCTCGACCACTGGAACCGCACGATCGACGTGAACCTGCGCGGCGTGGTCCACGGCGTGCACGCCGCCTACCCGGTCATGGTGGAGCAGGGCTTCGGGCACATCGTCAACACCGCCTCCCTGGCCGGGCTGACCCCCGCCCCCCTGATGCTGCCCTACACCGCGACCAAGCACGCCGTGGTCGGCCTGTCGCTGGCGCTGCGGGCCGAGGCCAGGGCGCACGGCGTGCGGGTGAGCGTGGTCTGCCCCGGCTTCACCGACACCCCGCTGCTCGACCACGCCAACCCCGGCCTGCCGAGGACCGCCGTCTCCGAGGGCGCCCGGCAGGCGGCGGTCGGCATCCAGCGGCGGCTCTACTCCGTCGACGCCCTGGCCGGCGACATCATCCGGGGCGTGGCCCGCGACCGGGCGCTCATCGTCGCGCCCGCCTCGGGCCGGCTGGCCTGGCGCGCGGTACGGCTCTCGCCCGCGGCCGCGGTGCGGGTGGCCGCGCTCGCCGAGCGCCGCCTGCGCGGCTGAGGGCCGCGGGGAAC